>NZ_LKCP01000082.1:0-299617 GCF_001518755.1 Bacillus sp. AM 13(2015)
CATCCTATAATCACATCGATAATAGAATTGTCAGGTTGATAAGCCTAGAATTAAGGACTTTTTCAGACAAGGACGTCTGTCAGGTCCCACATACATGGAGGTAATAGGAAATGAGAATTAACCACAATATCGCAGCACTTAACACATTAAACCGTTTGTCTGCAAACAACGGTGCGAGCCAAAAGAACATGGAGAAACTTTCTTCTGGTCTTAAAATCAACCGTGCAGGAGATGACGCAGCAGGTCTTGCAATCTCTGAAAAAATGCGTGGACAAATCCGCGGATTAGAAATGGCGTCTAAAAACGCACAAGACGGTATCTCTCTTATCCAAACAGCTGAAGGTGCATTGACTGAAACTCATGCTATTCTTCAACGTATGCGTGAATTGACAGTTCAAGCAGGAAATACTGGTACTCAACAAGATGAAGATCTAACTGCCATTAAAGATGAAATGGATGCATTAATCTCAGAGGTAGATGGTATTTCTGGTCGTACTGAGTTTAACGGCAAGAAACTTCTTACTGGTGAGTTTAAAGTAAACACAGCTACTCCAGCTGATCAAAAGAATTTAGTCTTCCAAATTGGAGCTAATGCTACACAACAAATTGAAGTGAATATTGAAGAGATGACATCTACAGCGTTAGGAACAAGCGATACTTTAAATGTTAAATCTTTAGATGTAACTAAATTTGCTGATAATGCACCTGATGAAGCAGATGTTGGCTACGATGCACAATTGAAAATTGTAGACGATGCAATTAAACAAGTTTCTGCACAACGTTCTAAACTTGGCGCAGTCCAAAACCGTTTAGAGCATACAATCAACAACCTTGGTGCTTCTGGTGAAAACTTAACAGCTGCTGAGTCTCGTATCCGTGACGTTGACATGGCGAAAGAAATGAGTGAGTTCACGAAGAACAACATTCTTTCTCAAGCTTCTCAAGCAATGCTTGCACAAGCGAACCAACAGCCACAAAACGTACTTCAATTACTACGTTAATGAAAGGCCCCTTTATGGGGCTTTTTTTTATGATGTTTTTTCTTCGAATTTCCCCCACTCTTATGATTCTTAAATCCCTCTGATAAATCATGAAAAATGACCTTTAAATTTGGCATACTCTAGCGAAACGATCATAGTGAATGAGACTTTATCCTTATTTATTCCTTTTTTGTTAAACATATTCCAGTTGAGTTCGATAAATGGATTGTAAGGCTTACAAAAAATTCTAATTTAGAACTTTTGGATAAGGACGTCCAATTGGTTCAAACACATGGAGGTTATTTAACATGAGAATTAACCACAATATCGCAGCACTTAACACACTGAACCGTTTGTCTGCAAACAATGGAGCAGGGCAAAAGAACATGGAAAAGCTTTCTTCTGGTCTTCGAATCAACCGTGCAGGAGATGACGCAGCAGGTCTAGCAATCTCTGAAAAAATGCGTGGACAAATCCGCGGATTAGAAATGGCGTCTAAAAACGCACAAGATGGTATTTCTCTTATTCAAACAGCTGAGGGTGCATTAACTGAAACACATGCGATTCTTCAACGTATGCGTGAATTGACAGTTCAAGCGGGTAACGTTGGTACTCAACAAACAGAAGATTTAACAGCTATTCAAGAAGAACTCGATGCTTTGGTTGAGGAAATTGATGGTATTTCTCAGCGTACAGCATTTAACGGAAAGCAACTGTTGGATGGTACTGTTGAGGATGGATTCCAATTTCAAATTGGAGCGAACATTGAGCAAAATATCAATGTAAAGATTGGTAAAATGGATGCTGAAACATTGACTGTCAAAGATATTAAAGTAAATGAAGAAGGCTTTAACTTTGACACTGAAGTAGCAAAAATCGACGTAGCAATCGGCGCTGTATCTAAACAGCGTTCAGCTCTTGGTGCAGTTCAAAACCGTCTAGAGCACACAATCAACAACCTTGGTGCTTCTGCTGAAAACTTAACAGCTGCTGAGTCTCGTATCCGTGACGTTGACATGGCGAAAGAAATGAGTGAGTTCACAAAGAACAACATTCTTTCTCAAGCATCTCAAGCAATGTTAGCACAAGCAAACCAACAGCCACAAAACGTACTTCAATTATTACGTTAATGAAAAAGCCCCATTAAAGGGGCTTTTTTTAGTTCAATCAAATGACAGCAAGTGCTCTAGACGAAAGTCAGGAACCGCTTCATGGAAAAAAGCTCGGTTGCCTTCATCGTTCTTTTGATCCCATTGCTTCCACCATTCGGCGGTTTCTCCTGAGGTGTCAGCTTGAATCATGTCGTGCAGCTGTTCTAAGTTGATGATTTCTCTCGGTTCTGTTAAGAAAGAATGCATCCGGTGATACACCTCAAAACGTTCAGGCTGTTTTGTGACAATGGCGTATTGTACGTAGCGATTTAAAAATTCCTGTACGAACGTCAAGTGGGGTATGGTTGTTTCTCCTTTTAACTCGACACCGTCCCAAGCCATATCAGCAATTGCACAAAGCCACCAGCCAAGTTCACTCGCGTGCTGCATTTGTTGTAATGTGTCCTTTTCAAAAGAGACTCGCTCATTTTTTTGTGCTTGTTTGAGCATACGGTCAAGTGTTTGTGCTTCAAGAGCTGCTTTGGTCATACCCTGCCCATGAATGGGATCTAATGTACACAAGGCATCGCCCATCACCAATAATCCACTTGGCCAATCCTGCATGTGTTCATAGTGATGTCTTACGCAAGAAGGAACTCTAAATCCTTTTGGTTTTGTAAAGGGCGTTAAATGGGTGATGGCTTCTGCTATCGCGGGATCGCTCAGAGCAGCGGTTTCTGAATCAAACTGATCAGCATCCGTTGTTGGATAATGTGAACCGCCGGCTGCAGAAAGAAGCACAGCTACTAAATCATGATCTACCCGTTCAAACAGTCCTGTTGGGATTTGCTTGTCTGGCTGGCCAACTACAACCATTGATTGCAGGGGTGGCGCACCTGATGGTATTTGATAGTATCTTGTGCTGTAGCCTAGAAACACACTTAACTCATCAGTCTGTGGTAAGGTGAGTCCAGCGTCTTTCAGCCATTTTGGCAATTTAGACATTCTTCCAGACGTATCAATTACTAAGTCCGCTTTCATTTTATGAATGCAGCCAGGTTTTACTTGCCGGTCCTTCACGATAAGCCCCATGACTTGATTAGTTCCCTCTTTAAACTGAAGGGAGATGGCTTCATGTTTTTCTAAAAACTGCACGCGTTCTTCTGTTACCATTCTTTGCATCAATACCCACTCTAGCATTGCGCGTCTTGTGACGGCGGTTTCTTCTCTATCAGTGAGTGTTAATTCGCCATCTTTTGTGATAAATCGAGAGGTTTGATGCATGGTATTAAATCCGCCCATTGCCAGTAACTCTTTTGTATAACCAGGAAATAGCCGTTCAACGATTTGCTGGCCAAGTGGCAGCATTCTATGTGGATGAAAGGCTTGAGGAGTGCCGAGACGATTCTCAGGAGAGTCCGGCAGTTCATCCTTTTCAATAATCAATACTTGATGATAAAACGTTGATAAAACTTTTGCAGCGAGCATCCCGGTGATACCTCCGCCAATGACGATTGCCCGCTCATATTTCATGGGTTGTGTCAAAACATGCGCCTCCATTGAATACACAAAATGGTTACATGACCATTTCATCATATGTTGATTCATTAATTATAGCAAATTTCCGCTTGAATATAGATAGGAAACGTACTTCTTTTTACTCGTAAATATGAAGAATTTCTTCAATCATTATTATTATTTTTAAAAAGTAACTATTAATTTAAGAAGAACGACCGATAAACTATATAAGGGGGTAGAGAAATTGGATATACTACAGAGTATTGTGACAGCAGCACCTTATATGATGCAGATTTTAAAAAACGAAGTGACGATGGGTGTCATTGATCGAGAGAAATTTTTGCTGTATTTGCCATCGAAAGATGTGGATTTTCAAATTCGTGCTGGAGAACTTATTAAACCAGATGATTTAAATATGAAAAAAGCGCTTAGAGGTGAGACATCAAGTATGTTTGTGCCTGAATCGGTTTACGGAATACCGTTAAATGCAATGGGGCTGCCAATTTTTGATGAAAATCAACAAGTGATCGGCGCACTCGCTTTAGGTTTTCCGCTTAAAAATCAATTAGAGCTTGAAGCATATATGGAGTCATTAAATGACATCATTCATAGTATTCAAGAAAAGGTGCATGTGGTGGCGGCGCATTCAGAGGAGCTTTCTGCGACAAGTGAGGAAATGACCTTACAAACGCAGCAAACACTTGAAAGCTCGAAAAAAACATCCGATATTACAAAGATGATTAAAGGGATTTCGAAGCAAACGAGTTTGCTAGGATTGAATGCGTCAATCGAAGCAGCCAGGGCAGGAAAAGAAGGGGCTGGTTTTAGTGTTGTAGCCAGTGAGGTTCAAAAGCTTTCAAGTGAAACTTCACGTGCAACAGAAAATATCGAAAGCTCTTTGCAAGGAATTTCCTCCAATATACATACATTACTTGAGAGTATGGGACATATGAAAGGTTCATCAGCAGAGCAGGCTTTACTTGTAACGGAGTAGTGAAATTGTGGAACGACTGACAATCGTAAGTAAAGAAATGAAAGAATTTATGCAGCATGTGATGTCAACGTAAAAAACGAATCCAAGAGGGATTCGTTTTTTTAATACGCTATTTTCTTTTGTTCCGATCAAAGCGATAATCGTATGTTTCACCCTTTACCACATTTAAAAATTCATGCCCGATTTGAACAAGCTGTCCATTTTTCCATTTGATGAGGGGGTCTTTATCAGGGTATTTCCAGTAAATCGTTTTCTTTCGGTGGGTGAGCTTGTTTTCAATTTCTGCTCTAACTGCGTTCTCCTTTAGTTTCCCTCCGCTATGTCGATAGGTGTTGATGATATATGTTCCGTCTGGTGATGTCATCGAGCGGATAAAGGTTCCGTGAGATACGCCTTGAAGAGAAAAGCATTTCCAGTAAATGATGCCAGCGAAGCTAAGGAATAAGATGACAAGGGTGATGGTGGTTTTCTTTTTTAACATGAATTCCTCCAGATGTAGATCACAATATTTCTAATTTATGAGAGAGAATGCAAAAAGATTCATATAGTCCAAAAGTTCTATTCATTTCAATTATCGGTCATTTTTTCTCAAAATTCAACAGATAGCCGTAAAGATAAGGAAAATTTAAGGATGTTTTATGTTGATAGGTCATTCGAAATCCCTTTACAAAAGAATTTAAGATCAGTAGACTTATGCTCATATAGAGAAATGGGGAAGATGGAATGACGCAAATCATTGATACATATCAAAGTTATGAAGAGCTTTCCGCTCATGAAAGAGAAGGAATCGATTATCAAATTCTTCACGAGCGGAAAGGTGACCAGCTTTTGGTTTTATCCCCTCATGCTGGAGGTATTGAATCTGGCGTAAGTGAGCTCATTCATGAAATCGCAAGTGATCAGTCTATGTATTTATTTGAAGGCCTTAAAGTGAAAGGCAATCATGTGCTTCACATTACAAGCACACGTTTCGATGAGCCGGTCTGCCTTTCTCTAGTGCATACCCATCATTACACGTTTGCGCTCCATGGCTACGGGGAAACGGAGATGCTTCAAACATTAGTGGGCGGGACAGACAGAGAAAGAGCGGCGGAAACAGTGAAACGTTTAACGCTTAATGGCTTCCAAGCAGTGCTGCTATCTGAATCTGATCGTTATTCTGGAACACATCCTCACAATATCAATAATCAATGTCTGACGGGAAAAAGTGTACAACTTGAAATCAGTCAGGCGCAAAGAAGAGCATTCTTTCAAGACTTCAGACGGCGCTATCGCCGCGAAACGCAAAATGAGCAATTTTATCGGTACACAAATGTACTCAAGCAAGTATTAAACCTGTATGAATAAACGCCTGTTCCCCTATGCAGAGAGGCTTACGTTTGATAAACAGCTTCTTTTTCCGCGACCTTTTCAGCTTTCATTAAATAAGATGTAAACTCTTGTTGAAAGCGAATGCCTGCTTTCCGCTGTTCGAATAAGGCAAGCCGCTTTTCAGCAAAAGCCCAGGTGACATGAAATGTTTGCGCAATGTGTAAAATGGCTTGCTGCCGAAGGTTTGGAAGCTTCATTTGCATCAGCATAAAGGTCGGTACACAAAAGTGATACATGAATTGTTTAGCCTGAAACTCTTGCAGTTCTCGAAAGAGTTTGTGCATCTTGAAATGATTGCCTGCATGCTTCAGCACATGACAAAGCTCGTGGGCAAAATCCTGCCATTGTTCCTCTGACGATAGAGATCTGTTTAATATAATACTGTAAAGACCTTGATGTTTGATCATCATGCTGCCAGTATCCTCATAGTGGACCCATACATGAAATTCAGAAGCGATCCTTTGCATGTCTCTATAAGCAGGACCGCTTATTTGTAATTTGGCATATAACCGTTTAATCTCTTCTTCTAAATGGGTTAAAAATCCAGTCATTTAAAAACCTCCAAGCAAACGTATGTTCTGTTTTTGGCGTAAAAGAAAAGTCCATATAGGACTAAATAGCTAATTGAGCTATTGCTTACTTTTAATATCGGCTTATTTTTAACAATTTTAACATAAAATCAAGGAAAAATGGAATTAATTCCTGTTTTTTTCTGCATTTTTACGTTTTCCACTACTAAAAAGAGTGGATTGAATTCAAATTTTACCATAGTCTTATCACTAAAACAAACTCATGTGTCTTACGAACGCCACCAATTGATGAGAAAGATCAATTCAATCTAGCAAAAGGGAGTGCAGAACATGGTAGAAATTTATCAAGATTTTATTCCAGTTGGAAACGGAAACCGCCCAGGATACGCCATGACACCGATGTATGTGACGGTGCATAACACAGCAAACACATCAAAAGGAGCGGATGCGAAAAGTCATGCGGCATATGTGAAACGCCCAACGACAGAGGTGAGCTGGCACTTTACAGTGGATGATCATGAAATCTTTCAGCATCTGCCGTTAAATGAAAATGGCTGGCATGCAGGGGACGGACAAGGCAATGGTAACCGAAAGTCGATCGGCATTGAAATTTGTGAAAATGAAGATGGGAATTTCCAGCAAGCGGTCAAACATGCGCAATGGCTCATCCAAAAGCTGTTGAAAGAACATAACATTCCACTAGCTAACGTGGTTACACATCAGCACTGGTCTGGAAAAGCATGTCCACGCCTGCTTCTTGCTACATGGGATGAATTTAAAAAAGGAATTGAAACGGCAGGAGACCCTGAGACGGTCATCACGTATGTCGTCAAAAGCGGGGATACGTTAACGAGTATTGCTAAAGCTCATGACGTCACAGTTCAGGATCTACAGAAGTGGAATAACATTAGCGACCCGAACAAGATTCAAATTGGACAGGTTCTTAAAATTTATCGAAATGATGGAAAAATGATGTATGAGCTGCCGGATGGGATTTTAAAGGCGACTTCGCCTCTAACGAAGGGAGAGCACGTACGCCTCGTCCAAAAAGCGCTTGCTGCCGTTTATTTTTATCCTGATAAATCGGCTGCAGATAAAGGCATCGATGGTGTTTACGGAGAAAAAACGGCGAATGCCGTGGCACGCTTTCAGCTGGTGAACGGTCTGACAAGTGATGGGGTATACGGTCCTAAAACGAAGGAAAAGCTGCTTAAACTATTAAATCAGTGAGTGTTTCTGTTTGTATGATTGGATGGCAGTTTCACTTTTTTCAATTAATCGCCTAGTATATGGGGATGGCTGATATTCGGCAAACTGAACATATCTTAGTTGTTTGATTTTCTTTTTCATTTTGGCACCTCAATCGTTGCAGCATATAGCGTATTGTATGCAAGTCTATGTAAAAATGGAATCAGGACGCGGATTTCGTTCCGCGTCCTTTAGTGTAATCAAGCCTTTTTGTTTTTATACTCATCGAGAAGCTGTTCATTCTTTTTAAAAATTCGCTCAGTATGGGGGCTTACCTTATAATCGGCCATACTGATATGGCGTTTTTTCTTTTAAAATTTTAAAGGGTTTTTCTTAGGATTGTTGTTATCCCCTTGAAGTGCGTGGTCCATCTTCATCACCTTCCTCTTCGTCAGGCAAGATTAGGTCATAAATTGTTGTAAGTGATGTCATTAATAAATAGTCGAACTCCGTGACAATCTCATCGGAGGTGAGCTTAATGACAAAATGAGCATCTGCTACAGAAAATGGGATGAGCACCAAATGACCGAAATCATCATAATATACTTCCTGCCTGTCAAGCTTCGCCTGAATGAGAGCCCGCTGGTCAAGTGTCCGAAGCAGGTCATCTTTTTGTTCCTGCGTATCGTATGGACAAAGCACCGCTTGAATATTCATCTTGTCGGCAAAAGAATAAATCAGCCGCTCAATTCCCTCTATATATGCCTCTACACTTCCATAATATACATGGATCGGTTCATTTTTCAATAGGTATTGGTACGTTTTTAGTTTATTAAGGTAAGAATGAAGCAGATCGTTATTTTGTTCAAGGAGTTGATGGGTGTCGGTTTCCAGCTCATGATTTCCGAGTTTCTTAATATAGGAGCTAAGAAAGATGAAAGCATCGGTTAATGCGAAAAAAACGGCAATGATCAAGTAGTGCATCCAATCAGTGAAGATAGAAGAAGGGTCATTTGTCCAGTACACGACAGCACCCGCTACATAAATCCAATACCACGTTTTACGAATGGCAAACATCTTTTCTTTTACTTTTTGTTCAAAGCGCCATACTGCAAATACATACACAGCAAGAGCACCTAGCAATAACCAGACAGTCAATTGAAAAAATAATAGCATGTTCTTCTCTCCCATAGACAGATGAATACTTGTTTATTTCTATGGATATGATTGGAAACCCTGCTTCATGAAAAAATGTCCTGCGAGGAAAGGATATTTAAGTGTGCAGACAAATAAAAAAAGACCTGTCAGACAGGTCTTTGAAATTAAAGAATCGCATTTAACACAAAGTATATAAGAGCTCCTAGAGTTCCTGAAATCGGTAATGTAATCACCCAAGTGACAAGCATACGTTTTGCCGTACCCCAGTTTACCCCTTTGACTCTGTGTGCAGAACCTACACCTAGAATAGAAGATGAGATCACGTGAGTGGTACTAACAGGTAAGTGAATAAACGTCGCACCGAAGATAATAGCTGCACCTGTTAAGTCGGCAGATACTCCGTTTACTGGACGAATTTTCATAATTTTACCGCCGACTGTTTTGATAATCTTCCAGCCGCCAATAGAAGTACCGAGTCCCATTGCAAGCGCACAAGAGAATTGTACCCAGAAAGGAATATCGTCTGTTGTATGCAAATTACCTGCAATTAAAGCCATTGTAATAATACCCATCGCTTTTTGCGCATCGTTTGTTCCATGGGTATACGATTGCAGTGCAGCCGTTAAAATTTGAACACGTCGGAATTGTTTATTCGTTTTTGCGAGATTGTTGTTTCTAAATATAATTTTGATAATGGTATACACGATATATCCCAATACGAAAGCTAGGATAGGTGAAAGCAAAAGGGCTTGAATGATTTTAATGAATCCCGAATAGTTTAAAGCGCCAAAACCGGCAGAGGCAATAACCGCTCCTGCAATTGATCCGATTAGTGCATGTGAAGAACTACTCGGAATCCCGTAATACCAAGTAAGCAAGTTCCATGTGATGGCGGCAATTAAAGCAGCCAAGATCACAACAGAGCCGTTTTGAAGTGTAAATGGATCTGCGATATCTTTTGTAATGGATTTTGCCACACCTGTAAATGTCATTGCTCCTAAAAAGTTCATGAACGCTGCCATGATAATCGCATGTCTAGGCTTTAATGCCTTCGTTGAAACTGAAGTCGCAATGGCATTTGCTGTATCGTGGAACCCGTTAATGAAATCAAAAGCAAGTGCACAAATGACAATAAGTATGGTAAGGATGAGTAATGTGTCCATGTTTAACTAACCCCGTTACGCATTCTTCATAATGATTGTTTCTAGATTGTTGGCAACACTTTGACAGGAATCAGCGATTTCTTCAAGTGTTTCGTAAATTTCTTTGTATTGAATCACCTTAATTGGATCTGTTTCTTTTCCAAACAAGTTCTTTAATGATTTACGATGAAGATTGTCACAATTATGTTCAATCTCTTTAATCTTGATTGCGTGCGGATGAATATCTTTCAAGCGATTTTCAGCTAGTAAATCAATTGTGATTAAAATTTCTTTCGCACACTCTCTGATGTAGTGGCTGAATTTGTCGATATGTTCGTCAGAGCTTGTGATTGAGTAAATTTCTAATGTTGCGGAAAAATGCTCAATTCCATCTAAAACATCATCGAGGCTATTCGTTAATTGAAGAATGTCTTCACGTTCAATCGGTGTAATAAAGGCTTTGTTCAGCTCTTTAATCATGGTATGAACATGATTATCACCTTTTGTCTCATATTCCTTCAATGTGTCAGAAAATTCTTTCAGAGTGGTTTGATTTGTTACTTTATAGCTAACAAAATACTCAGCAGTTTCATCTAAATTTTTAGCAATTTCCGTTAACAAGACGGAAAACTTGTCTTTTTTCCTTTTTAACATGTAAAAACCCTCCATTGTATAAATGAGACAATGCACACATCAAATAATTATATATTCTTTTGTCGAAAAAAAACAGGTGTAGTCGAAAATTTCTTCACTTTTTCTATTTGATCTTATTCTGACCTAAAGATGTGATCTCAACACACCTTTTTCTAAAAGGGGAAAAGCAACGAAAAAAGCGGGCCATTTTTGGCACCGCTTATAGTCTAAGAAGCCGAATGAATCAGCTTAAACCTTTCACAAACAAGAAGCATATCCTCTTTGAAATCTAATCCGTATGATTGGAGTGCTTCTGTGAAAAATTCTTTATGTTCTCTATACCAATAGTCATAAGATAAATCGCCTTCACCTTCTGCTTTTGCAAATGATTCGGGGACTTCATTCATTGGCATGACATCTACATCTGTAATTTCAATGATGGCTTTTGGCTCTTCCTGGCTATCCAAAATGACCGCATATTGTCCGGGTTTTGGAAGCGGCTCATGTTCCTTTTCATAAAACAGGTGACCAGAACAAGTGGCTGTTTTCTTTCCTTGCTTGACAAGATCAAGTAAATGATCTGGATCTGATCCGAATGCCCACGCCGATACAAATGCGTCAGCAGGTGCTTGTTCTGATTTCTCTTTCCAATAGTCTTCCCAAAATAATCTGCTTTTGTTGTTCACCGTTTTTTCCCCCTCTTTGTTGTATTTATTATACCTTGAACCCGAATCGTTGGAAATGCTGTGTCTTTATTCCTAATGATTGAGTGTGTCATATGTTTTGAAAAACAATGTCCGATTTGGGAAATGTAGGATGATAGGATGAAAATTTTTGAAATTTTAGAATAATCTATTGTATTCTGGTCAAGAAGTCGGTAAGGTCAAAGTAAGAATATGGAAGGGGTGTTGTTCATGAAACGCATTTCTCTAACTGTTTTGTCCATATGTCTGTTTGTTTTCTCGTTTTTTCTGCCTGTCAGCCAAGTCAATGCGAACGAATCTCATGGGAGTAAAGTAGCTGTTGGTAAAGATGGCATGGTGGCTACTGCTCACCCGCTGGCATCAGAAGTAGGTGCTGATGTATTGAAGAAAGGTGGAAACGCAGTGGATGCTGCTGTTGCCATCCAGTACGCACTGAATGTGACAGAGCCAATGATGTCTGGAATTGGCGGCGGTGGTTTTATGATGGTTTATGATGGAAAGACAAAAGAAACGTCCATCATCAATAGTAGAGAACGAGCACCACAGGGCGCAACACCTGACATGTTTTTAACGGATGAAGGAAAAGTCATCCCATTTGCTGAGCGGTCTACACACGGTAATGCGGTTGGTGTTCCAGGGACAGTAAAAGGTCTCGAGGCAGCATTGGATAAGTGGGGGACCCGTTCGATGAAGGAATTGATTGAGCCTTCCATTCAGCTTGCAGAGGATGGATTTGAAATCGATTCTGTTCTGGCACAAGCCATTGAAGATCATCAAGGGAAGCTGAAAAAAACGGCTGCAGCGCCAATCTTTCTTCCAGATGATCAGCCGCTCAAAGAAGGCGATCTGCTTGTACAGCCAGGTCTTGCTAAAACATTTAAGCTCATTGCGAAAAAAGGAAGTAAAGCATTTTATGAAGGAAAAGTAGCAAAGGCACTTGCAAATACAGTCCAAGATTTTGGCGGAACGATGACAACTGATGACATTGGTCGTTATGAGGTCAAGACTGACAAGCCTATCTGGGGGGACTATAAAGGATACCAGCTTGCAAGTATGCCTCCACCAAGCTCAGGCGGTGTGTTTATGCTGCAAATACTCAAAATACTAGATCACTTCAATCTATCACAATATGACCCCAAATCATTCGAAAAATATCAGCTGCTTGCTGAAACAATGCATCTCTCCTATGCTGACCGTGCTGCATATGCAGGCGACCCCGAATTCGTAGATGTTCCACTAAAAGGACTACTAGACGATGATTACATTTCAAAAAGAGCTTCTCTCATTCAATTAGATCAAATGAACAAAAACCCGAAAGAAGGAGATCCATGGGCTTATGAGGATGAAAAAAATCCATCCCCGATTGTCCCGCAGCCAGAAGATAAAACCATTGGCGAGACCACTCATTTTACTGTTGCCGATCAGTGGGGAAATGTCGTGTCATTCACAACAACCATTGAACAGTTATTTGGTACAGGGATTCTTGTTCCGGAATATGGCTTTTTCTTAAACAATGAACTAACAGATTTTGACGCAAGACCAGGCGGAGCAAATGAAGTCCAGCCGAATAAACGTCCATTATCCAGTATGACCCCGACGATCATATTCAAAGATAACGAGCCGGTCATGACTGTTGGCTCACCTGGAGGAACGACCATTATTGCTTCTGTTTCACAAACCATCCTAAACTTGCTTGAATACGATATGGAGCTTCAAGATGCAGTGGAAGAGCCGCGGATATATACAAACAGTCCAACTTCTTACCGTTACGAAGTAGGAGTTCCCCTTGATGTGAGAACGAAGCTAAATGATATGGGTCACCGTTTTGGCAGTTCGCCTATTGATATAGGAAATGTGCAAGCCTTACTTATTGATCGAAAAGCAGGGACATTTACTGGAGTAGCTGACTCCTCGAGAAATGGAACCGCTGTTGGTGTCAATTTAAAGCTATCTGCCGATTAAAACCATTTCCCGGGAAAAGAAGCGCCTCTGCAAGATGGCGTTTCTTTTTTTGTTTAATTAAAAAACATAGTTGACACCTGTGAATAGTTTGAATAATATATAGACTAACATCAATCATACATAGCTGATCGGACAACCGAAGGCTCTTGGCAATTTGAAGTACAGGACTGTAATGTATTTCAAGTGGCTAAGGGTCTTTTTTGCGTATGAAACGGCAAGGTTGGTGTCACTATTATTTGATAACAGGGGAGCGGGATAACGTGAAAAAGTGGAAATGGATCTCGGTTATAACCATCGTAGTGGTCTTGGCTGTGACGAGTGCTGCATGCTCAAACGCAAACGAAGCCTCAAAGCAAAAAGGGAAGGTTGAGCTGTTAAATGTTTCGTATGATCCTACACGTGAATTGTATCAGGAATACAATCAAGCCTTTCAGACGTATTGGAAAGACAAAACAGGTGAGGATGTCACGATCAAGCAGCCTCACGGTGGATCAGGAAAGCAGGGAAGATCGATTATTGATGGACTCGAGGCAGATGTGGCAACGCTGGCTTTAGGGTATGACATTGATGCGATTGCAGATCGCGGACTGCTTTCGAAAGATTGGCAAAAAGAATTTCCAAATCAGTCAACTCCGTATACATCGACCATTGTGTTTCTTGTGAAGAAAGGGAACCCCAAAAATATTAAAGACTGGGACGACTTGATTAAACCAGGTGTGTCCATCATTACACCAAATCCGAAAACGTCCGGCGGTGCGAGATGGAATTACTTAGCTGCATGGGCATATGCCGATAAAACATTTCATGGGAATGAAGACAAAACAAAGGATTTTGTCAAAAAGCTATATGAACATGTCGAAGTCCTTGATTCAGGTGCTCGCGGGGCCACAACGACCTTTGTTGAACGCGGTCTTGGAGATGTGTTAATTGCATGGGAAAATGAAGCCTATTTAACACAGCACGAACTAGGCAAAGACAAATTTGAGATTGTCACCCCATCAATCAGTATTCTAGCAGAGCCGCCTGTTGCGGTCGTCGATCAAAATGTGAAACGTAAAGGAACAGAGAAAGTGGCAAAGGCTTATTTAGATTATTTATATTCTAAAAAAGGGCAGGAAATTGCGGCGAAAAACTATTATCGCCCTAGAAATCAAGAAGTCTTAAACAAATATAAAGACCAGTTTAAAAAGATTGATATGGTGACGATTGATCAAGCGTTTGGCGGGTGGAGAAAGGCGCAGAAAAGATTTTTTGATGATGGCGGCTTATTTGATCAAATATACAGCGGACAAAAATAGGGGGCGATGTGATGAAGAAAACACATGCAGCCGCCAATAAAAGAAAACGTATATTGCCTGGATTTGGGCTGAGCCTTGGGGTGACGCTCGTTTATGTAAGTGCGATTGTCGTCATTCCTTTATCCATGGTATTTATTTGGACGGCTTCATTAGGAGCAGAGGGGATTTGGAAGGTGTTTACCGATGCAAGAGTATTGAAGTCGCTCCAGCTGACCGTGACGACTTCCTTTGCAGCTGCTCTCATCAATGCAGGGTTTGGTGTACTGATTGCCTGGGTTCTCGCCAGGTACACATTTCCCGGAAAGAAAATTTTAGATGCTCTCATCGATTTGCCTTTTGCGCTCCCAACGGCTGTTGCGGGTATCGCTCTCACCACCCTTTATTCTCCAAATGGGTGGATTGGTCAATTTCTGCATTTAAAGGTGGCATACACACCGATTGGGATTATTTTGGCACTTATTTTTATCGGCATACCATTCGTTATCCGAACCGTTCAGCCTGTGATAGAAGGGCTGCAGCAGGAAGTGGAAGAGGCTGCGGCGATTCTTGGTGCGACAAGGAGACAGACCTTTTTTCACGTGCTGCTACCAGCCTTGTTTCCTGCGGTGATGACTGGATTTTCACTTGCGTTTGCAAGAGCACTAGGGGAATATGGCTCTGTTGTGTTTATTGCTGGAAATATTCCGTTTAAAACAGAAATTACACCGCTGATGATCATGTCCAAGCTTGAACAATATGATTATCATGGTGCAGCAGCGATTGCATGCTTGATGCTGCTTCTTTCGTTTTTCATCCTGTTATTGATTCACGGCATTCAGTGGTATGTTGAGCGGAAAAAACAAGTATACGTGAGGTGAAACCATTGGAGAGAGAGCTTAGTCATCGGCATCATGTTCAGTATAAAAGTCCTGTAACCGAATCTAAAGCGGTGAAAATCCTATTAATTACGGTGGTGTATGCTTTTTTGATTTTATTTTTACTCATACCGCTGATCGCCGTGTTTTCAAAGGCATTCGAGAAAGGGTGGAGTTCATACCTTCTGGCCATCTCACATCCAGATACACTAGCGGCAATCAAATTGACCGTTTTCATTGTCGTCGTTACCTTGCCGCTTCAAATGATCTTCGGGGTGAGTGCTGCATGGCTTATCACAAAATTTAACTTCCGCGGCAAACGTTTGTTAACGACTGTGATTGATCTCCCGTTTGCCGTTTCGCCTGTGATTGCTGGACTTGTATTTGTGCTTTTATTTGGTTCAAACGGGCTTTTAGGACCTTGGCTTATGGAGAATGGATGGAAAGTCATTTATTCTGTACCAGGCATGATTCTAGCAACCATATTCGTTACATTTCCGTTTATTGCTAGAGAATTAATCCCGTTTATGCAGCATGAAGGCATTCATGAGGAGGAAGCATCACTCACACTTGGTGCAAACGGATGGAAGACTTTTTTCCTTGTGACACTCCCAAATATCAAATGGGCTCTTTTTTACGGCGTTATTTTAGCCGGGGCAAGAGCGATTGGTGAATTTGGTGCTGTGTCGGTTGTATCAGGTCATATTCGAGGGATGACCAATACGATGCCGCTTCATATCGAAATTTTATACAATGAGTACCAATTTCAAGCCGCTTTTGCTGTGGCGTCTCTTATGGCATTTGTGGCAGTCATTACTTTAATCATTAAACAAATCATTCAGCAGAGGGATCACCGGCTTGGCAAGCGGTCAACATAAATGGAGGGATCGGCCTTGGGGATTACAGCAAAACAAATATCAAAACAATTTGGTCAGACAAAGGTTTGCAAACAGTGGATTTATCGATAAGAAATGGTGAATTGATTTCTTTATTAGGACCATCTGGCTCTGGAAAGACGACGTTATTAAGAATCATTGCAGGTCTTGATTACGCCAATAACGGGCAAGTTTTATTCGGAGATCAGGATTACACACACATTCCAGTACGAAAACGGCAAATCGGTTTTGTGTTTCAGCAATATGCACTTTTTCGAAATATGACGGTTTTTGATAATGTGGCATATGGGCTGAAAATTAAACCTAGAGGAGAAAGACTGTCTAAAAAAGACATCAAAGAGCGGGTGCATGAGCTTTTAGAGGTTGTTCAGCTCACTCAGTATGAGCAGCGTTATCCAGAGCAGCTGTCAGGCGGACAAAAGCAGCGTGTAGCACTGGCACGAGCACTTGCCGTTCAGCCGAAGGCACTCCTCTTAGATGAACCCTTTGGCGCTCTTGATACAAAGGTGAGGAAAGAATTAAGGCATTGGCTGAAAAAAGTTCATCGTGACTTTCAAATGACCACTATTTTTGTGACACATGATCAAGAAGAAGCATTCGATATTGCTGATCGTGTCGTGGTGATGAATGAAGGAAGAATCGAAAAAATTGGCACAAAGGAAGAAATGGCAGTACAGACAGACAATCTATTTGTATCTGAATTTTTAGATATAGGAAGCCACATTTAACAAGAAGTATAGAAGGCGAGTAGAGAAAGACGCAGTGAGCACTGCGTCTTTTTTTTATAAAAATTCCCCTAGGAACATTGACTTATAATTTTGAATATTATAATATCTTTACAAAGGTAACAATATTGAACATTTTTCATAATGTATAATTGTAAGCGCTTTATAAAAGGTTCTATTCTAAAATGTTCTCTTTTTTTGTTACATGTGTTCATATTTATACCAAATGAAAGGGGTGGTTGTTTGAATAACTTGTTTGAGTTAAATGAACAACTGATTACGCTGCAGTTCGAAGCATCTTCGAGAGAGGAGGTGACGACATACTTAGCAGATAGGTTAGAAGCTGGAGGGTACATTAAATCGAGCTATTTACCTGCAGTGCTTGAAAGAGAAAAAACATATCCTACAGGTCTCCCGCTTGCAACTTTTGGGGTAGCGATTCCGCATACAGATCCTGAGCATGTGAACAAACCGGCGATTAGTGTTGCTACATTAAAGGAACCTGTCGTGTTTCATAAGATGGGGAGCCCCGATGAACCAGTGCAAGCCAAAATTGTGTTTGTCCTAGCAATCTCTGAGCCTAGTAAGCAGCTTGTGATGCTCGAGAAGCTGATGACACTTTTTAGAAAAGAAGAAGTGATGACAAAGCTGTCTCACATGACCTCTTATGAAGAAGCGGCTCACTTGCTTCAACAAGAGCTAAACCAATAATCATTCATGAAATAATGTAAGCGCTTTATCTGAAAAATTCAGGAGGTGGATGTATGATCAAGCAAGCCGTCGATTTTATATTAGACCTTGGACCAACTATTATGCTCCCGATTATTATGACGCTTTTCGGTATGATTTTAAGACAGGGCTTTAAGAAATCCTTCAGGGCCGGTATTACGATCGGAATTGGATTTGTCGGTGTCAATCTTGTCATTAATTTGCTCGTGAGCGGTCTTGGGCCAGCAGCGAAAGCTATGGTTAATTCCCTTGGACTAAAGCTCGACATTTTGGATGTTGGATGGCCGATTGGCGCTGCCATATCCTTTGGTACACCTGTTGCCCCGCTCATGATTCCTCTTGTACTTTTGTTAAATGTGATTTTATTGTCCGTAAACTTCACGAAAACACTGAATGTGGATATTTGGAACTTCTGGCATTTAATTTTCGCAGCCTCTGTTACTTACTACGCTTATCATAATATGTTCTTGGCTCTTGCTGTTGGCTTGATTGTTTCTGCGATCACGCTTAAATTAGCCGATTGGACAGCGCCGACAATCGAACACCATTTTGGATTAAAAGGCGTATCGATGGCTCATGCTGAAACGGTCAACTTCGCACCGCTGATGTATGCGTCCAACCGCGTCATTGATAAAATTCCTGGTTTAAACAAAATTCATGCTGATCCAGAAACATTAAAGAAACGCTTTGGCATCTTTGGTGAACCGCTTGTGATGGGTCTCATACTTGGTATCATTATTGGTCTTCTCGGCGGCTATGATGCAAAAGGCGTGATGACACTCGGGATTCAAATGGCAGCAGTTCTTGTCTTAATGCCAAGAATGGTTGCGTTATTAATGGAAGGACTCATTCCAATCTCTGAGGGCGCTCGTTCTTATATTCAAAAGCGTTTCCCAGGGAAAAATGTCTATATTGGTTTAGATACAGCGATTGTCATTGGTCATCCAGCGAATATGGCGGTAGCCTTTTAATGGTGCCGATTACGATTTTGCTCGCTGTTGTTCTGCCTTACAATGGCATGCTTCCGTTTGCTGACTTATCGGTTCTGCCATTTACAGTTGTCTGGGCAGTAGCAGCCGCTCGTGGAAATATTATTCGCGGCCTTATTAACAGTATTTTTACATTAATGATTGTCTTCTTTATCGCAACGAACCTTGCACCGCTTGCAACGACCATGGGGAAAGCCGTCGGCTTTGATTTCCCAGAAGGGGCAAACATGATTTCAGGTATTGACCTTGGTTCTCACGTCATTCCTTGGATCATGGTGAGACTTCTTGATCCGAGCAACCCTTACTTTATTGCAGCGATTATCTGTGCTCTGGCTTATGCGCTTCTATGGTACTGGGTGCGAAATGATATTAAAAAGCAGTATGCAAAAGAAATGGGTTTAGATCAGAAAGAACAATAAATGAGCTGGAGGGATTCTAATGGCGAAGAAAATATTAGTATCATGCGGAACGGCAGTTGCAACATCAACGGTTGTGGCTAAAAAGGTAGAAGAGACGTTAAAGGAAAAAGGATATGATGTCGTGGTGGAACAATGTAAGGCATCTGAAGTCCCGCAAAAAGCAGAGGGCGCCGATTTAATTGTGACAACAACGCCTGTGAGTGATACAAAAGGGACACCTGTGATTCAAACATTATCCTTTTTAACTGGATTTGGCATTGAAGATGATATCGAGAAAATCATAGAGTATATCAAGTAGAGGGCTATTTTCTGGAGGAGCTTTCGCGGCTCCTTCTAGTGATTTGAAAGGAGGAAGTCTCATGCAGCATCATGCTTATAGCCGAACGTCTGCAGTGTTGTCTATTTTTCTTCCGGCTGTGCTTATCTGTCTGTTTTTTCTCTGGTCTCTTTATACGTTATGGTCAGCAGGACCTGAGCCGTTAGCTGTGCTGGGCGTTTATACACTGCCGATTCTCATGCTGTCTAGTATCACAGGACTGAACCAGCCGACAAATGTCGTCATTAGTGAAGATCAACTGAAGATAGGGGCTTTTGGCAGATGGCACACATATGCAGTGTCTGATATTAAAGGAAAGCTTTTTTTAAAGCCATATCCTCATATTGGGAAAGTCTATGTCAGGGTGGGACCAGCCCTGATATTCGGAGGGCGCTACTGGATATCAAGTGAGATGAGTGAGTATAAGCAGCTTGTTCAAACGTTACAGGATTTTGCGACGGGTGATGAAAAGGAGGATGCCGCTACATGAAATCAGCTGTCTTTTATTCTTCAGAGGACATTCGGTATGAGGAGCGGAACCGGCCAGCCATCGGTGATGATGAAGTTCTGTTAAAGCTACGAGCCTGCGGCTTATGCGGAACGGATATTTATAAAGCAACGCATGAGACAGTACCTCCTGGGACCGTGCTGGGACATGAAATCGCTGGTGATATTGTCGAGACCGGCACACGAGTGACACATGTCCAGACGGGGGACAGGGTCTATGTGGCGCATCATGTGCCTTGTTTCACCTGTGACTTTTGTCAAAAGGGATTCTATACGATGTGTCCGCAGTTTACAGCCACAAATGTAGAGCCAGGCGGGTTTTCAGAATATATCCGTATACCTGCTTTGCATGTCAAGCACACGATGGGCAAGCTTCCAAAAGACGTATCGTATGAGCAAGGGGCGATGGTAGAACCCGTTGCCTGTTGCCTGCACGGATTTGAACGAGCACCTGTTCATCCAGGAGATTCCGTCTTGATCCTTGGAGCGGGGCAAATTGGCTGTATTCAATTGCAGCTTGCCAAATATTATTTAGCTGGAAAAGTGATGATAACAGATGTGAATGAGAACAGGCTGCTGCGTGCGAGAAGTTTAGGTGCAGATGCCGCTTTTCATCCAGCAGCTGAACCAGTGGAAAACCGGGTGATGAAAGAAACAAATGGAAAGGGAGCAGACCTCGTTATTATTTCTGTTGGGAGCAGTGCGCTTTTAAAAGAGGCGTTTCAAGCTGTAGCGCGAGGCGGGACGATTTTGGTGTTTGCTCATTTTCCAAAGGGAGATGTGGCCATTCCTGCTGAACGATTTTTCAATGATGAAGTGAAGGTAGTAGGAGCCTATTCATCGCATCCATATCATTATCGTGAAGCCCTTGAGCTTCTGAAAGCAAAAGTGGTCAACACTGAAAAGATGGTGACGCACCGTTATCCGTTAAGCCAGCTGCTTCAGGCGATAAAATGCGCAAGGAATCCTGAGGGTGAGAGCGTCAAAATCATGATGTATCCAGATGAATGAGTGTAGGAGATTAAAAGAGAAAGAGAAGTTCTTTGGAAAAGGGCTTTGCCTTTCTCTTTTTTTCTGACAAAAGATGAAAACGCTTAAAAATGAGAGAGAATTGCTTGACTTCGTTGACACTTAAACGTATGATAATTACAAATGTAACATACAAGAACAAATGTAAAGGGGAGAGAAGAAATGCAAAAACAAATCACTTTGCCTGAACAGATTAGTCATGAGAAGTTAGCAGATTTATATAAACAAATGTGGTTAGTGAGATATTTTGATGAAAAGGTCGATCAATTCTTTGCAAAAGGACTTATCCATGGCACCACTCATTTATGTGTTGGACAGGAAGCGTCAGCTGTTGGATCGATTGCAGTGTTAAAGGATAAAGATAAGATCGTCAGCACACACCGAGGACATGGTCACTGTATTGCAAAAGGGGCCGAGGTCAATAAAATGATGGCTGAATTGTTTGGACGTGAAACCGGCTATTGTAAAGGAAAAGGCGGCTCCATGCATATTGCGGACTTAGAAAAAGGAAACCTTGGGGCAAATGGAATCGTTGGCGGCGGTATCCCGCTGGCAACAGGTGCAGCGCTCACATCTAAAATGAAGCAGGAAGGCTTTGTTGTTCTTTGTTTCTTCGGAGATGGTGCCACAAATGAAGGCAGCTTCCATGAAGCTTTAAACCTCGCATCCATTTGGGATTTACCGGTTGTGTTTATTTGTGAAAACAACCAGTACGGTATGTCTGGTCCTGTGAAAGAAATGATCAACATTGAAGATATTTCAACAAGAGCAGAAAGCTATGGAATGCCAGGGAAAACAGTTGATGGAAATGACATGGTTGAAATTATGAACACAGTTGATGAAGCAGTCAGCCGTGCGAGAGCGGGAGAAGGCCCATCACTTATTGAAATGAAAACGTACCGCTGGAAGGGTCACTCTAAGAGTGATGCGAAAAAATACCGTACACGTGAAGAAGAGACAGAGTGGAGACAAAAAGACGGCATCAAGCGCTTTAAGTCTCTCTTGATTGAACTGAATGTTTTGACAGAAGAGCAGGCAGCAAGCTTACAGGAAGAAGCGAAGCAGGAAATTGAAGCGTCTGTAGAATTCGCCAAAAACAGTAAAGAACCGTCAATCGACACACTATTAGAGGATGTATACGCCTAATTAGGAGGGGAATCACGTGACAAAAACAACAGTGAGAGAGATTTCATATTTAGAAGCCGTTCGAGAGGCTATGAGTCAGGAAATGAGAGAAAACCAAGATGTCTTCATTTTAGGTGAAGATATTGGCGTATATGGAGGTGCTTTTGGGGTCACGCGCGGCATGATTGAAGAATTTGGGCCAGAGCGCGTTCGCAATACACCTATCTCAGAGGCTGCCATCGCAGGTGGGGCAGTCGGAGCGGCTTTAACCGGTATGCGTCCGATTTTAGAACTTCAATTCTCTGACTTTATTACAATCGCAATGGATCAGCTTGTGAACCAAGCAGCCAAAACACGATACATGTTTGGCGGAAAAGGGAAGGTGCCGCTCGTTGTAAGAACGCCAGCAGGATCGGGAACGGGTGCAGCGGCGCAGCACTCACAAAGCTTAGAAGCGTGGATGGCACATATTCCAGGACTCAAAGTGGTTCAGCCTTCAACAGCCTATGATGCAAAAGGTCTTTTAAAAGCAGCGATGGATGATGACAACCCTGTCATTTTCTACGAGCACAAGCTTTTATATAAAACAATCGGTGAAGTGCCTGAAGAGCAATATTCAATTCCTCTAGGAAAAGCAGATGTGAAAAGAAGCGGGAAGGACGTCACGATTGTAGCAACAGCGATTATGGTACACAAAGCGTTAGAAGCTGCGAAGGAACTAGAAGCAGAGGGAATCGATGTTGAAATCATTGACCCAAGAACACTTGTCCCATTAGATGAAGAAACGATTATCGAATCTGTGAAGAAAACAGGTAAATGTATCGTGGTTCATGAAGCGGTAAAACGAGGCGGCTATGGCGGAGAGATTGCAAGTATGATAGCGGAAAGTGAAGCCTTTGACTACTTAGATGCTCCAATTAAACGACTTGGCGGTCTTGCGGTTCCAATACCATACAACCCGACGCTGGAAAAAGCGGTCATTCCACAAGTGCCAGATATTATTGAAGCAGCAAAAGAGCTTGTGCGCTCTTAAGTAAAGGGGAGAAGATCATGCCAAAAGAGATATTTATGCCGAAGCTAAGCAGTACGATGGAAGTCGGCACCTTGCTTCAATGGTTTAAAGAAGAAGGAGATTCGGTTGAAATCGGTGAGCCTCTTTTTGAAATTATGACAGACAAGATCAATATCGAAGTGGAAGCCTATGATGATGGTATTTTTCTAAAGAAATATTATGAAGCCGATGATCAAATTCCAGTCAATGCTGTCATTGGATATATCGGAGAGACAAATGAACAGGTGCCAAGCGAACCGCCAGCACAATCAGATGAAGATTCATCCGGCAGCAGCGAATCGGCTTCATCAGACACGGCTTCATCCAGTTCTACTGAAGCCCCAAAAACACCTAATGAAAAAGTGCGTGCCACTCCTGCGGCGAGAAAAATGGCAAAGGATCATCATGTGGCGATTCATGAGGTATCTGGCACAGGATCTAAAGGCAGAGTTCAAAAGCGGGACGTCGAGGCGGCTGTCCACTCTAATGAGAAAGACCAGCGCGTGTCACCTCTAGCAGAGAAAGTGGCTGCTCGTGAAGGAATCGATTTAGCGAATGTTGCTGGATCTGGTGCGCACGGAAAAATTATGAAGAGTGATGTAACGGCAGCAGCTGCACAAACAGCTGAGTCTTCTCCAGTGAAAACACAAAAACTAGCTGGCATGAGAAAAGTGATCGCTGATCGCATGTCACAAAGTGCCTTTACAGCACCGCACGTGACATTAACAAGTGAAATCGATATGACAAAAGCAAAAGAAGTACGCAAACAGCTATTGCCAGCGATTGAAAAAGAGACAGGCTACAGACTGTCGTTCACAGAAATTATCATTCATGCGGTTAGCAATGTACTCACGCGCCACCCGCATATCAATATGACGTTTGAACAAAATGAGCTCCATTTCCATGATGATGTGCACATTGGTCTCGCTGTCGCTGTAAAAGATGGCTTAATGGTTCCAGTCATTTCTCATGCGAACCAAAAAGGATTAAAACAGCTGACAAAAGAGGCGAAAGAAATCGGCCGAAACGCACGTGACCAAAAACTGCTGCCAGACCAGCTGAAAGGGTCCACTTTTACCATTAGTAACTTAGGTATGTATGCCATTGATACCTTTACCCCGATTATCAATCAGCCAGAAGTGGCGATCTTAGGCGTTGGGCGCATTCAAGAAAAACCTGTTGTGGTAGATGGAGAAATTCAGGTGCGGCCGATGATGGGCGTTAGTTTATCGTTTGATCACCGAGTGGTAGATGGCGCACCAGCGGCTGCCTTTTTAACAGACCTTAAAAAAGTGCTTGAACAACCATTTGAATTGCTAATGTAGGAGATGAATCGGATGACGAAAACGTATGATCTGACAGTCATTGGCGGAGGACCTGGCGGGTATACTGCCGCCCTTCAAGCAGCTGAGCGTGGACGGAAGGTCGCATTGATTGAAGAGGATTTTCTTGGCGGTACTTGTTTAAATCGGGGCTGCATTCCTTCAAAGACACTGCTCAAACATGCAGAAGTCATTGAATCAATTGAGAAGGCGAAAAGCTGGGGAATTGAAACAGGTGATTTGGTCCTTTCCTTCGATAAAATGAGAAAGCGCAAAGATGACGTCATTGAAAAGCTCAGAGGCGGAATTGCCTTTTTATTAAAGCAAGGAAAGATTGATGTATATAACGGCAGAGGTACAGCTGTGACAAGACACCAGATTGAGATTGAAAAACAAGATGGTTCAGAATTGATTGAAACGAAAGAGCTCATGATTGCCACTGGATCTTCACCTGCCATTCCGCCAATACCGGGCCTTAAAGACATTCAATTTGACACAAGTGATACGATCTTTGACATCCCAGATATTCCTGCTTCTGTCGTCATCATTGGTGGCGGTGTCATTGGACTTGAGCTGGCTTGTATCTTCCAGAGCCTTCAATCAAAAGTCACGATTATTGAAGCAGCTCCGTCCATTATTCCGCAAGAGGATGAGGAAGCATCTAAGCTGCTAGAAAGAGAATTAAAGAAAAAAGGCATCCATATCGCGAAGAAAACCACTGTGACAGAGGTAACGGAAAGCGAAGGAGTCAAAGCGGTTCATGCATCAGACGATAAAGGGGAGACGCATATCTTCACGGCTGAAAGATTGCTTGTTTGTGTAGGAAGAAGACCTAGTGTTTCTGCTGTCAGCCAGCTTGATCTTCAGCTGGATGGTCCTTTTATCAAGGTGAATGACAAGATGCAGACAAGCGTTGAAGGTGTCTATGCAGTTGGGGATGTTGCTGGCGGCTATCAACTGGCTCATGCAGCGATGGCAGAGGCCGCTGTTGCGGTCAGTAATATTTGCGGTGTGTCTGAAAAAATGAATGCTGATATCATGCCTAGGTGTATTTATACATTACCAGAGGTAGCAAGTGTCGGTCTGACTGAGAAAGAGGCAAAAGCCAAAGGACTTAATGTGCGGGCAGAACGATTTGATTTAGCGGCAAGCGGTAAAGCACTAGCGGCAGGCGAGCAAACAGGCTTTATTAAATTGGTATACGATACAGCCTATGGTGAGGTGATTGGCGCGACGATGGTTGGCCCGCACGTCACAGAGATGATTTCAGAAGCTTCCTCCTTTATGTACTTAGAAGGAACAGCAGAAGAGATGGCGAAAATGATTCATCCGCATCCGACCATCTCAGAAGGTTTTTATGAAGCAGCACTTGATATCGTGAGTAAGCTGAGAAAATAATGGCCAAACAAGGGATAGGGAGGAGATACGTGTGCACGTCCAGCTTCATCAGAAAGCGGCACTTGTGACAGGTAGCACAGATGGATTTGGAGAAGCCATCTGCCTGGCTTTAGCCCGGGCAGGTGCACATGTTTTTTTACACACGTTTCATGATGAATCAAAGGCTAAAACCATTCGTGAAGACATTCAAAAAATGGGCGGTCAAGCGAGTATTATTCAGAACCCGCTGGAAACGCCGCGTGATGCGACACGGATGCTGAGGCAAGTGATTGATACATGCGGTAAACTGGATATTTTGGTCAATCAAGCAGAGCAAGGAACGGGCGCAGAGCTTGATGACGTGAGCCCTGATGGATGGGTAGATGAAGTGGAATCGGCTGTGAATACCGTCTTTCTTTCCAGTCAGGCTGCCGTATGGCATATGGTTGATCAGAAGCAAGGCTGCATCATTAATATATCGTCATCAGGCAGTATCACAGGAGATGGCGGGATCTCGCATGCTACTTCGAATTCTATGCTGAATGCCATGACAAAAGGGTTAGCAAGAGAATTTAAAGACAAAGGCATTCGGGTGCTTGCGCTGCTGCCTCCGCCTCTCGATTTGGTTCCTGATACAGAGCAAATCAAGGAGACTGTGGCCCATATGACGGTGTTCCTCAGTACATCCTATGGTGCATTTACAGATGGCGTGGCGATTATGCTTGATGGGGGTGAGAGCGCTGGCTAATGATCAAAAACCAGTTCTCATCGTTGGCGGAGCACAAGGGATCGGAAAAGAAATAGCTGAGCGTTTTTTAAAAGAAGGACAGCCAGTTGCTGTGTCAGATATAGATGAAAAGGGACTTTCGCTCTTAAAGACACAGTATCCTCAGCTGCTGATATTTCAAGCTGACGTTTCATCGTGGGAAAGTGTTCAGCAAATGATATCAGCAGCTGAAAGGGAGCTGGGCGGTATTGCTCATCTTGTGTATTCAGCAGGAATGACAAAATCTCTGCCTTTTTTAGAAGTCGATTTTTCACTTTGGAAGAAGACACTGGCTGTGAACTTATATGGTCTTTACTATTGCATCAAAGCGTTGGCACCCTATATGTGTGAGCGGCAGGAAGGCAGTGTTGTCATTATTGGATCGGGATCGGCCATCACCGGCTCAGGCGGAGGTATTCAATATTATGCATCAAAAGCAGGTGCTTTTGGATTGATGCGATCGCTCGTAAAGGACCTAGGCTCCCATCATATACGCATCAATGTGATTGCTCCCCGTGTGATTGAGTCTCAAATGCTTGATACACTCTATCCGACTGTTGAGGAGAAACGGCAGCTGCAATCACTCATTCCCATCGGAAGGTTAGGAAAACCTGATGATATCGCGGGACTCACTTTATTTCTCACACGTGATGAGGGGAGTTATTTGCACGGACAAATTATCCTGTTAGACGGTGGGAGAACATATCAGCCGAAATATACTGAGGGAAAAAGAGCGGAGAGTTAATCGCTCTTTTTGTCATTTTCATAACAATTGTTCCAATTGGAAACGAATGTTTGATATACTGGTAATCATAGTATATTAAAAGGATGATGTCACATGCTGAATTGGGAAGAAAGACGACAGCTCGTCAAAGTTGCTCATCTTTATTATACAGACGGGTGGACACAGCAAGAAATTGCAAAAAAGCTCAATGTCTCAAGGCCAGTCATTTCAAAGCTCTTACAAAAAGCAAAAGATGTGGGGATCGTTGAAGTGTACATTAAAGACGAAAGCATTCATACAGTGGAACTTGAGAAGCAGCTGGAAACAACCTTTCAATTAACAGATGCGGTCGTTGTCCCAAGTGTTGGGACAATGTCTGAGATGGTGAAGCGGGCAGTCGGTCAAGCAGGCGCCTATTATTTGTCTAAAAACATGAAAAATGCGGAGAAAATCGGTATTTCATGGGGGACGACGCTTGCTGAGCTTGTCAAAGAATATCCGTTTGAACGAAGAAACGATGTGAAGGTCATTCCTTTAGAGGGCGGAATGGGCAGGCAGGCAGTCGATATTCATGCCAATCAGCTGGCATATGAGCTGGCAAAGAAAATGAACGGCACGTGTTCCTATTTATATGCCCCTGCGATTTTAGAAACAGAAGAATTAAAAGAACGGCTCATGGCGATGCAGGACATAGAAGCTGTGCTTGAAGAAGGCAGAAATGTGGATATTGCCCTCATCGGTATTGGCAACCCGCATAAAGGGTCGACTTTAAAAACAGTCGGTTATTTAAAAGAAGAGGATTTATCTGGTTTAAGGCAATCAGGCGCTGTCGGTGATATTGGTTTTCGTTTCTTTGATGGAGAAGGAAAACCTGTCCAAGATGAACTGAATCAAAAGGTCATAGGCTTATCGCTGGAACAATTAAAGAGCGTCAAAACGGTCATCGCTGTTGTAGAAGGAACCCATAAAGCTGAAAGTATTTTAGGGGCTTTAAATGGCGGCTTCATCCAAGTACTGGTGACAGACGAACTAACGGCGGCAGCCATTTTAAAGGAAGCATCCGTGCAATAAAAGGCTTGCAGCGTTCGAATGGTATAACAAGAGCAACATCAAACGAGAAAGGAGCTGTGTATCTTGAAGAAAACCGAAATGGAAGCAAACCTACATTGTACTCGGTGCCAAGAAGAGACCCTCCACAGCATCGTTTATGTGAATGATCAGATGAAAAGCGTTGAGTGTACAGAGTGTCATCAAAAGATCAGTGTGCAAGTCGACATCATGAAGGAATTTTACAAAGAAGTATATGAGAAAATAGCGACAAAGCCAAAGCGGATCACGCAGGAATATAAGTCGAACCTGAATGGATTTATCTCAAGGCTCCCAATCCGCGTGCTTAGTAAGCCATACCGGCTCATGAGATATTTAAACGAATCATACAAAGTGATCAAACAATATAAAAAATAAAGCAGAGCACTGTTTAGTGCTCTGCTTTATTTTGTGTTTTTTTCATATAATAATAAATAGGCAGTCCAGCCATCCCGATCAGCATGGAGATCAGGCAGCTTTTCCAATCGGTGATCATGGTGCTGATTAAGACGAATAATGAACCGATAATCGCAATGATGGGTGTCAGCGGGTAAAGTGGTACACTGTACGCACGCTTCATTCCGCTGTTTTGTTTTCTCAGCTTAAAGACGGCGAAAAAGGCCATGACATAAAAGATGTAAATCATGAAAATCGATACTTCAGACAGCTTCTCGGGATTACTGACGATCATAAACACAATGGCGATCAAAATTTGCACAAATACAGCGATCCAAGGTGTTTTAAACGTTGGGTGAATACGGGAAATCGCGTTGGCGAAAGGAATCTGCTTTCGTTCTGCCATCGCAAAAATCACACGTGGGAATGAAAGAACCTTTCCATTCAAACAGCCAAAGATGCTGATGATGATCCCAATACTAATGATTTTCCCGCCAATTGGTCCAAAGAGCATGGTAGCAGCAGTGCTTGTCGCATTTTCACCTAGCTGGATGATTTGATCAGCTGGCAGCACGTGCAAAAGTGCGACATTAATAAAGAGATAACAAGCCGTCACAATTAAAATTCCGCCTGCCATCGCGCGAGGAAGCAGTTTCTCAGGGTTTTTCATTTCTCCTCCAAGCGCAGCAAGTAAAATCCAGCCATCATAAGCAAATAATGTAGCCAAAATCGCTGCACCGAAGTTCATTTGAGCGATGCTATCGTTGACAGCCATGAAGATGTTTTCGTTACCTTTCCATATGCCAAACACAATAATAGCGGCAATTGGGACAAGCTTTCCAATAGTGGTCAGCCCCTGAACAAATCCGCCGTATTTTGTTCCCATGATGTTGATGATACATAAAAATAAAACGGTGATAATGCCGATCGTTGTAGACCATAAAGTTGAAAGCGAAAATAAATTGGCTAATAATGAACCAAAATAAAGACCAAGTGCACCAATGATGGCGGGTCCGTAAATAATAATCTGCACCCAGCCGCATAAGTAGCCCCAAAATTCACCATACACTTCTTCAAGATAGGCGTATAAACCGCCGGTTCTCGGGATTTGTGTACCAATTTCAGCGACAGTCAGTCCGCCTGCAAGGGTTAAGATTCCACCTAACAGCCAAGCGAATAATGCGATGTCTGAGCTCCCTGAATAGGAAAGGACGTTGCCTGGCTTCATAAAGACGCCTGACCCGATAATGGTCCCGATGACAAGAGATAGGGCGAAAAATAAGCCGATGTCTTGTTTTAACGCTGGTTGTTCTTTGTTCATTACACACGACCTCCTGCATCACTTTCGTACGTTACTGTGACATGTATTTTGTTCATTGTAATACGATTTTAGGAAAACAAGAATTAAAAAAATTTTCTGATTTTCGTATTTGTGATTGAAAGTGTTCGTTTATTGGAGATATTAGGGTGAATGTTGTGTTAAAAACGAACAATGAAAGATTATTTTCGATTTAATGTTAATTTAATGTCCAGAAACCGAACATCCTGTAAACGTACAGTTAAATGGTTGACTTTTCTTGAAAAATGAACTATTTTATTCATAAGGATATTATCTCGAATTCGAGATAATTTAAAATAGGAGTGAAAATAATGAAAATCAATGGGATTCACCACGTATCTGCGTTAACAGCCAATGCTCAGAAGAATGTTGATTTCTATCGCCAAATTCTTGGCTTGAAACTTGTAAAGAAAACAGTCAATCAAGATGACCCGTCTATGTATCATTTGTTTTATGGAGATGAGGTTGCTTCACCAGGAACAGAGCTTACATTCTTTGAGATTCCAATGCTTGCCCGCCGTTTGGAAGGGACAAATGCGATCACAAGCACAGGCCTTCTCGTTTCTTCTGAAGAGGCGCTTTCTTTTTGGGAAAAGCGGTTTGAAGATAAAGGCGTACAGCAAGAAACAGCTTCCTTGAGAGGCGGAAGACCTGCCTTGCGTTTTAAAGATCCAGAAGGACAGCAGCTGTTTTTAACAGTAGAACCGAACGCACAAGAAGAAGGCTCACCGCCAGTGCATGACGATATCCCTGCAGAGTATGCGATTAGAGGTTTAGGTCCAGTTGAATTAACTGTTGCAGAAGCTGATAAGACGATCCGTGTTTTAACAGACATCCTTGGTTTCACCGAAAGAGCACGTGAACAATCAAATGATGGTGAGATCGTGACCATTTTTGAGTCAGGAAATGGCGGTGCTGGAACAGAAATTCATGTGATTGAAAAAACAGAAGGGCCTTCTGAACGTTCCGGCAGAGGAAGTGTGCATCATGTCGCATTCCGCGTGAAGGATGCAGAAGAGCTTGAAAAATGGTATGAAAAAATATCAAAAGCAGGCTTTACGAACTCTGGTGTTGTAGAACGCTTTTACTTTAAAGCTCTTTACTTTAGAGAGCCAAATGGTATTTTATTTGAAATTTCAACAGATGGTCCTGGGTTTACAGTTGATGAAGGGGTGGATGTACTTGGCGATCAATTAGCCCTTCCGCCATTCCTAGAGCATAAACGAGCAGAAATTGAACAAAGATTAACGCCAATTCAATCGTCATAAAAAAACAGCTCATAACTGAGCTGTTTTCAGCATGTAGACAAACCCTCGCATTCGGTGTCAGTCCTGTGCGCCGATGCTCACGAATGTCAAATTCGCTCCGCAAAGGTAGCCGTCCTTCCTAGACTGCAAAGGTTTTCTATCACGCTGAAAAGAAGACAAAGGGCTAAAATCAACATCATTTTAACCCTTTGTCAACAATCTGAAACAGCTCATAAATGAGCTGTTTTTTCATTAGGAACTGACCTGCTTAGATTCAGATTGTGTTAATGTGACCTGTTTCGTTTCTTGTTTTCCGTTTCGAATGAGGGTGATGCTCACGGTGTCTCCTACTTTTGTATTCGTGTATAGCTCGTGACGTAATTCGCTGCCAGTTTTGATTTGTTTTCCATTGATGGCGGTAATGACATCCTCTGACTTTAAGCCTGCTTTGGCGGCAGGTGAGCCAGCGGCGATTTCTTTGACATACACGCCTTGATCGAGCTGACTGCTTTTAAGTCCGAGTGTTTCTTTCTGATACACATCTGGAACTTGTTCGAGATCCAGCATACTGATACCGATATATGGACGTTCAATTTTTCCTTTTGCGAGAAGCTGATCAGCGATTGGTTTGACATCATTGATTGGCAGTGCGAACCCAATGCCTTCCACACCTGTTTCAGAGATTTTCATACTCGTGATCCCCACAACCTTTCCGTCTGGCGTCAGAAGCGGGCCGCCGCTGTTACCTGGATTAATGGCTGCATCTGTTTGAATGACATTAATGCTGCTTTCGCCTGCTGATGTGTTCATAGAGACTGTTCGATCGACACCGCTGACAATTCCTTGTGTCACCGTTCTTGAAAGGTCTTCACCAAGCGGGTTTCCGATTGCGATGACAGTTTCTCCAGCACGCAGTGAGGAGGAATTGCCTAATGCCGCCACCTTGGTCACATGACTGCTGCTAATTTCCACAACAGCTAGGTCAGTGAGCGGATCAGCTCCGACCAGTTTTCCTTCAATGGTTTTGCCATCGTGTAAGGATACGGTGAGTTTGTTTGCCCCTTCAATGACGTGGTTGTTTGTTAAGATATAGGCTTTATTGCCTGATTTTTTGAAAATCACTCCTGAGCCTGTACCGGTTTTTTCCTCTTGACTGCTTTTGTTTTGCTGTGATTCATCGAAAGGGTTACTGAAATCGCCAAAGCTCGTGTCTGTTTGAGTTTGTGCTTGGTAGTTTGTAATGCCGACAATTGCTGGTGATACATTTTCGACCATGCTGGAAATGCTGTTTGATGAATTTGATGTTTGGACGGCTGTTGTTTTTGACGAATTCGTGTGATTTGTCGATACTGCTTCTGTTTTCGCTGCCGAATCATTTGCAGTGCTGTCTGATGAATGCTGAGCATACGGTGTAAGAATGTAGACACCTAACGCTAATATACCGCCCACAACACCGCTGACGAATGGTTTAAACCAGCCATTTGGCTTCTTCTGTTTTTGAGGTTGTTCAATAGTTTTTTTGTCATCTTTGTGAGTCATTCGAATCACTCTCTTTCATTTATTTTTTCATGTATGTGTTCAAGGTGTTTTACCGTATGTGGTGGTGACTGATTTTATCGTAAGAAAAAAGTGTGGGATAAAAATGAAAACATTGTGGGAAATTGTTAAAATAAGTAGTGAATCTTAGCAAATAGAGGAGTTTAAACTGTGGAGACAATCGGAATTATTGGATATGGAAGTATGGCTGATATGATGGTGCAAAAGTGGCTGGAAAATGGGGTACTAGATGCTCATCAAATCATGATCCATACAAGAAGTGAAACGGAACGCCTGCATCAGCTTAAAGAAAAGCACCAAGAAATCAACATTTGTTCATTAGACAAACTTTCTGCGTCATGTGATATATTGTTTGTCTGCGTGCCGCCGCTAGCTGTACTAGATGTTCTAGATCAGCTGCCATCTAAAGCGAAAGCGGTACATATTGTGTCAGTAGCAGCAGCTGTGACATTAGAAAAGTTACAAGCACATACAACACAGCCAGTGTCTAGATACATCCCAACACTCACGTCAGCTGTTGGCACAGGCGTATCCCTTGTTGCGCATGGTGCAGCCGCAGGGCGTGAGAACAAAGAACGTTTACACCGTCTGCTTTCAGCTTTTAGCATCGTCAGGGAGGTAGAGGAAGACCGGTTTGATGTGGCAAGCAATTTGACAAGCTCATCTCCTGGTTTTATTGCTGCTCTGTTTGAAGAAATGGCGAAAGCGGCTGTGAGAAATAGTGATCTTTCCTTAGAGGAAGCGAATGAGTTTTTAACGTATGCCCTTTTAGGGACAGGCCAAATCCTTGTAGAACGAGGTCTCACCTTTGCTGAAACTGTCGATAGAGTGGCGACAAAAGGGGGAATTACAGGAGAAGGTGCTGAGGTCATTCAACAGCAGGCACCTCAGATGTTTGATGATTTATTTACACAAACCATGAAGAAATATGATCAGCTGAAATCGCAGATTAATGAAGCGGATAAACACCACTAAAGGCATAGTTAGTGGTGTTTTATTTGTTAAAAAAATCCTTTCTGGAATAGCCTTTTGACCTGTATTATCTGAGTCTAAATTCCTTATTTTCAGACATTGTATTGAAAAATCAATCAAGTTCTCATATAATTTTTTAGAAAATTTAGAAAAATATACACAAATTTTATGTTTAATTAAAGGGGGATGGGAATGAAGCTCTATCTATCTGTCGATATGGAGGGAATTACTGGTCTAGCTGATCATACATTTGTTGATTCACGCCAGCATAACTATGAGCGGGGCAGACGCATTATGACAGGTGAAGTGAACGCCTGTGTAGAGGCGCTTATTCAGCATGGTGCCACCGACATTTTGGTGAATGACAGTCATTCTAAAATGAATAATCTTTTGATCGAAGAACTGCATGAAGAGGCAGTTCTCATATCAGGTGATGTAAAGCCTTATTCAATGGTGCAAGGGTTGGATCAAACCTATGATGCAGCTGTTTTTTTAGGCTATCATGCAAGAGCATCAATGAAAGGTGTGATGTCGCACAGTATGATTTTTGGGGTCAGACATTTTTACATAAATGATCATCCAATTGGTGAAATGGGCTTTAATGCGTATATTGCAGGCTACTATGGTGTTCCAGTGATTCTTGTTTGCGGGGATGATCAAGCAGCACTTGAGGCAGAAGAGCTGATGCCTGGTGTAAAGACAGTAGCGGTGAAAGAGACCATCTCAAGATCTGCTGTGAAATGCTTACCTCCTGCCAAAGTCAATAAACAAATCTCGCAGCAAGTGGAAGCCGCGATGAAACAGATTGATCAAATGAACCCGCTGACGCCTCCTGATCAGCCGCTGCTTAAGATTGAGTTTGCCAACTATGGACAAGCTGAATGGGCGAATTTAATGCCGGGTACTGCCATCATAGAAGGAACAGCAATGGTAACGTACCAAGCAGAGAATATATTAGAAGCCTATCAAGCGATGCTTGTCATGACAGAGCTTGCCGCACGTACAACATTTTGTTAAGCGAGGGGGAGACAGCAGATGGCCAGCTTTTTGCTCAAGCGTTTCATTGCGATGATTGCCACGATCTTAACGATTACGACTTTAACGTTTATTTTAATGAAGGTCATCCCAGGATCGCCTTTCAATGAAGAACGAAATACAAACGAAACCGTCCAGCGAAACCTCGAAAGCTACTATCACTTAGACGAGCCACTCTATGTTCAATATGTCATCTATTTAAAATCCATTGTTACCTTTGATTTTGGTCCTTCCATTAAAAAGCCTTCTGAAAGTGTCAATGATCTATTGGCGAGAGGCTTCCCAGTCTCATTAGAACTTGGTCTTATCTCAATATTGATTGCTGTCATCTCTGGCATTCTGCTAGGGGTCATGGCTGCCCTCCGGCATAATGGTTTGATTGATTACATCGCTATGACCATTGCTGTTTTCGGTATATCCATTCCAAACTTTATCTTTGCTACCTTATTAATTCAGCAGCTTGCTGTCAATTTGAAGCTCTTTCCTACAGCGATGTGGACAAGTCCAATGCATATGGTGCTGCCTACAATCGCCCTTGCTGTCGGGCCAATGGCCATTATCGCCAGGTTAACGAGATCGAGCATGATTGAAGTGCTGTCGCAAGACTATATCCGTACTGCCAAAGCAAAAGGACTTTCTCCCTTAAAAATTGTATTTAAGCATGCGCTTCGAAATGCACTTTTACCCGTTGTGACCATTCTTGGAACACTGGTCGCAAGTATTTTAACAGGAAGTTTTGTCATTGAAAAAATATTTGCCATTCCTGGAATGGGAAAATACTTTGTCGAGAGCATTAACAACCGTGATTATCCTGTCATCATGGGAACCACTGTTTTTTACAGCATTATTTTAATCACACTTCTCTTCATTGTCGATGTGGCGTATCGTCTCCTTGATCCGAGGATTCAGCTGCATCAGAAAGGAGGAAAGGCATGAGTATACACCTTCAGCATGATCCACCGAACAGGCATCCTGAAGTCCCGGACGAATGGTTTTCTCCTCGAGAGCAAAAGAAAACGGAAGCCCATGCCATTAAAAGACCCTCTCTTTCCTATTGGGCTGATACATGGAGGCGGCTGAAGCAAAATAAGCTTGCGATGTTTAGTCTATCGGTCCTGATTTTTCTTTTTGTCATGGCAATCTTAGGCCCATTGCTTGCGCCAAATAGTGTGACAGAGCAGCGTCTTTCGATGCAAAATCTGCCGCCCTCGGCTGCTCACTGGTTCGGAACAGATGAGCTTGGGCGAGATGTGTTCACACGTACCTGGTACGGAGCACGCATTTCGTTATTTGTGGGCGTCATGGCAGCCCTGATTGATTTTGCCATCGGTGTGATTTATGGGGGCATAGCCGGCTATAAAGGCGGACGCTATGACCATATCATGATGCGGATTGTCGAGGTGCTCTACGGACTTCCTTATTTACTTGTCGTCATTTTATTGATGGTGCTCATGGGACCAGGGCTTGTCACCATTATTGTAGCGCTCACTGTCACCGGATGGATTGGAATGGCAAGAATTGTGAGAGGTCAGGTTCTTCAGCTGAAAGGCCAGGAATATGTCCTTGCCTCCAAAACCTTTGGTGCCAAAAGCCTGCGGATCATTCGCCGCAACCTTCTGCCGAATACGATGGGGCCGATTATCGTCCAGATGACCCTCACTGTGCCGACCGCGATATTTGCTGAAGCGTTCCTAAGCTTTCTCGGTTTAGGTATTCAAGCGCCGTTTGCAAGCTGGGGCGTGATGGCCAATGATGCTTTGCCGACTGTGCTGTCAGACAATGGACATTGGTGGCGTTTATTTTTCCCGGCATTTTTTATTTCACTCACGATGTTTTGCTTTAACAATTTAGGTGATGGCTTGCAAGATGCGCTTGATCCAAAGATGAAGAGGTGATGGTGCTGTGAAAAAAGTTCTGCAAATTATCGATCTGCACGTCAGCTTTCGAACATACGGCGGTTCAGTTCAAGCAGTACGCGGAGTGAATGTCGATGTTTATGAAAAAGAAACCTTAGCCATTGTAGGAGAATCAGGCTGCGGAAAAAGTGTGACATCACAAAGTATTATGAGGCTTCTGCCTGCATACAGCGCGCATGTTGATCAGGGAGAAATCTGGTTTCAAGACCGCAACTTGCTGTCATTATCTGAAAAAGAAATGCGCGCCATACGAGGTGTCGATATCTCGATGATCTTCCAAGATCCGATGACGGCACTCAACCCAACCTTGACAATAGGAGATCAGCTGATGGAAGCAGCGAAGGAACATCAAAAGCTGACGAAAAAAGAAGTGAAAGAAGCCGCCGTACAGATGCTTGATTTGGTTGGTATTCCGCAGCCGAAGGAGAGATTAAAGCAATACCCGCACCAATTCAGCGGAGGAATGAGGCAACGGCTCATGATTGCAATGGCACTGATTTGTGAGCCAAAGGTGCTGATCGCAGATGAACCGACGACCGCGCTGGACGTGACCATACAGGCACAAATTTTAGAGCTGTTTAAAGAGATTCAGAGGAAAACAGGTGTCACCATTATTTTAATCACACACGACTTAGGGGTCGTAGCCCAAGTTGCCGACCGAGTAGCAGTCATGTACGGAGGGAAAATGGTTGAAGTCGGAACAAGACGAGATATTTTTTACAGTCCGCAGCATCCTTATACTAAAGGGCTCCTGCAATCCGTTCCAAGACTTGATATGAAAGATGAACTGATTCCGATCGAAGGAAGCCCGCCTGATTTATTTGCGCCGCCAAAGGGCTGTCCGTATACCGATCGCTGCCCGGTGGCCATGAAAGTGTGTGATCATATCATGCCGCATGAAACGCAGCGATCACCTACTCATACAGTGCATTGCTGGCTCCAGGATGAGCGAGCGAACCAAGCGATGTTATCTTCAACACAAAGGGGGAGTTTTTGATGAGAAAAAAAGGGTGGATCATCAGTGTTTGTTTGTTCATCATCATGCTGCTCGCAGGATGTACAGCGAATGAGCAAGCAGGTAAAGGATCATCAAGTAACAAGGGTGAAAAGAAAATATTAACCTTAAATAACGAAAATGAACCGACGTCATTTGACCCGCCGATTGGTTTTAATAATGTATCGTGGCAAGGGCTGAATAACTTAATGGAAGGATTAACGAGACTGAATGAAAAGCACGAACCATCTCCTGCAATGGCTGAAAAATGGGAGATTTCAGAGGATGGAAAAACGTACACGTTTCATTTAAGAGATGGTATCAAGTGGTCGAATGGTGATCCAGTGAAAGCGAGTGACTTTGAATATGCGTGGAAGCGTCTGCTCGATCCGAAAACAGGCTCCTCTGCATCGTTCTTAGCTTACATGATTGAAGGCGGAGAGGCATTTAACAGCGGAAAGGGAAAGAAAGAGGACGTAAAAGTCAGTGCTGAAAATGACAAAACGCTAAAAGTCACACTGGCATACCCGCAGAAGTCATTCTTAAATATGACCGCAAACCCTGCCTTTTTCCCTGTCAATGAGAAGGTAGCTGAGAAGGACCCAAATTGGGCAAAGGATGCCAAAACCTTTGTTGGGAATGGACCGTTTCAGCTGACAGAATGGAAGCATGATGAGAGCTTCACTATGGAAAAAAGTGAGACATATTGGGACAAAAAATCAGTTAAGCTGGACCAGGTAAAGTGGCTGATGATCAGTGATCGCAACACGGATTATCAAATGTATCAATCGGGAGATTTAGATACTGCCTTCGTCCCAGCAGAACAAAGTGAAAATTTGCTGAAAAATAAAGATGTGCAAATTGAAGATCAGGCAGGACTGTTCTTTTATCGTCTGAATGTGAACATGGAACCTTTTCAAAATAATAACATTCGCAAAGCCTTTCAAATGGCGATCAATCCGCAAGATATCGTGGATTATGTAACAAAGAATAAAGAGAAGCCTGCCCGCGCCTTCGTTTCACCGGGAATTCTAGATTCAAAGGGTGAAGATTTCAGAGAAGCTGGCGGCGATCTTGTCAAACAAGATACGAGTGAAGCTGCGAAGCTATTAGAAAAAGGGCTGAAAGAAGAGAACTATTCGAAGCTGCCGCCCGTCACATTAACATATAGCACAAAGCCTGAGAACAAGAAAAAAGCTGAAGCTATCCAGCAGCAATTAAAAGAAGCGCTGGGTGTAGACGTGAAGCTTGCGAACATGGAAGCCAATGTATTTGCAGAAGATCAAAAGGCGCTGAAATTCCAATTCTCGCAAAGTTCATTTTTAGCAGACTATGCAGATCCGATCAATTTCCTAGAGAGCTTTCAAACAGGGAATGCGATGAACCGGACGGGATGGTCAAACGACACCTATGATCAGCTGATTAAAAAGGCGAGCCAGGAAGCAGATGAACAAAAGAGAAACAGCATTCTTCATGAGGCAGAGGCACTTCTCATGGAAGAAGCACCGATCATTCCAATTCATTTTTATAACCAAGTCCATTTACAAAAAGAGGGCGTAAAGGGAATTGTCCGCCACCCTGTTGGGTATATCGATTTGAAATGGGCACAAGTAGATGGAGAGTAGTAAATGAGAAACACGGACGCTTTGGAAAAAAGCGTCTGTTCCTTTATTCGTTCATGTTATGGAGAAGATGCCCATAGATTGAAAGAAACAAATAGAAAGAGGGGATTGGCATGAACCAGCTGCCAGCAGCGCTTCAAACAGGGGATACGGTGGGGATTATTGCACCAGCAAGCCCGCCTGATGAATTGAAATTAGCAAAAGGAATTGCCTTTTTAGAAAGCCTCGGGCTGAAGGTGAAAAAAGGGAAGTATCTCGATTCTCGGTACGGGTATTTAGCGGGGCGTGATCATGAAAGAGTGGAAGATCTTCATGGCATGTTTCAAGATCCAGAAGTCAAAGCAGTTATTTGTGCTTGCGGAGGGTACGGAACTGGAAGACTTGCGGAAGCCATTGACTATGATCTCATTCGCCGGAATCCGAAAATCTTTTGGGGTTATAGTGACATTACGTTTTTACATACGGCCATCCAGCAGCAGACCGGTCTTGTGACTTTTCATGGACCAATGCTTGCTTCTGATGTAGGACTTGAAGAGGTTCATCCGTATACGAAGGATACCTTTTTGCAACTGTTCACGCCTAAGGCCTTTACGTATACGCATCACTTGTCACCTCTTCATACCTTCTACCCCGGCACTGCTTCAGGTGACATCATAGGAGGGAATCTTGCCCTCATCGTGACAACACTTGGTACACCTTTTGAAATTGATACGAAGGGAAAGCTGTTGTTCATTGAAGATATTGACGAAGAGCCGTATAAAATCGATCGCATGATGCAGCACCTCACCTCTGCTGGAAAACTGGATGATGCGGCAGGATTCATCATTGGAGATTTTCATCAATGTGAACCAAAAAAGAAAGACCAGTCCTTAACCTTGGAACAGCTGTGGGAAACCTATATTGTGCCGCAAAAGAAACCTGCACTCGGCGGCTTTCGGATCGGTCATTCATCACCGAACTTTGCCATTCCAATGGGCGTGCAGGCTGCACTAGATGCGGAGGGGAAAAAACTGCACATTTCTCCAGGCGTTGCTGCGAAAGAGGCGATCAAATGAAAATCGTGGATGTTCATACATGCAGAACGAGTGTACCGCTAAAAAAGCCTTTTAAAACCGCTTTAAGAACGGTGTATGACGCAGCATCTCTAATCGTCATCATCACATATGATCAAGGTGACGTCAGCTACGGAGAGGCAGTTCCCACGGCGGTGATTACAGGAGAAACGCTGGAAAGCATCGACTATGCTATCTGTGAAGTGATCAGACCCATTTTGCTCGGGGCTTCCTTGGCAGAGTATGAACAAATCTTTTCTGCTATGAACCGTGTGCTCGCAAGCAACACAAGCGCAAAGGCTGCAATCGATATGGCCATTTATGATGGGTTAGCAAAGCAGGCAGGACTTCCGCTTTATCAATATCTTGGCGGATATCGTCATCAGCTCGAAACCGACTATACGGTCAGTGTAAACCGTCCGCTCGAGATGGCAGAAGATGCGAAACAATACGCAGCCGAAGGCTTTCAGACGTTAAAGGTGAAAGTGGGGAAAGATGACATACACACGGATATTCAGCGGATCAAGCGGATTCGAGAAAAAGTCGGACCGGACATTCAGATCAGGCTCGACGCAAACCAAGGATGGACGTGGAAGGAAGCGATCACAGCCATTCGAAAAATGGAAGCACTGAATATTGAATTAGTAGAACAGCCAGTGCCGAAAGAAGATATCGAAGGTCTGCGCCGTGTGACAGAAGCAACTGATACATTGATTATGGCAGACGAAAGCATTTTTAGTTTTCATGATGCAATCAAAGTGCTTGAAACGAGAAGCTGTGATCTGATCAATTTAAAACTAATGAAATCGGGCGGCATAAAAGAAGCACTAAAAATCAATGCCCTAGCTGAAGCATACGGTGTTCAGTGCATGGTTGGCAGTATGATTGAGTCAAAGCTTGGCATTACAGCAGCGGCACATTTCGCCGCAAGTCAGCCGAATATCACCCGCTGCGATTTTGATGCGCCGCTTATGCTGAAAGAAGACATGATAGACGGAGGAATCGTGTACAAAGGAAAAGACATATTTTTACCGCTCGATCATGGGTTAGGGATTCAAGGGGTGAAAGGAGTCTCGTGATGATATATGAATCAAAGGTTCCAGTCGCTAACGTATGGACAGCGCCGCAGTCTACGAGAGAAATCGATCGAAATGTACTTCAGGACTCCATCAACATCAAAGAGTGGATTGACCAGCAAACATATGAAGAAAAGTTGGCTTTATGTGAAGAAAATTTGATTCAATCTCAAGTACTGCTCGGCGGGCGAGTGATTGGATTAGAAGAGGCAGATGGCTGGATGAAAGTTGTCATACCGCAGCAGGCCAGCCGGAAACATCCGCAAGGCTATCCAGGCTATATACCTGTTGAGCAATTAAACCAAGTAACAGAGGGAAGTGCGTCAGCAGCATCTCTGATTGTTTGTCAGAAAAAAGCCACGCTCTATCAAAACGGGGAACCCGATATGGAGATTAGTTTTTTAACAGAGCTGGCAGCAGCCAAAGAAACAGATGATCAATTTTATGTTGTCACCCCAGTAGGAATAAGAGAAATCAACAAAGCGGATGTACGCCCAGTTTCACATGCTTACTCTTTGACCGGCAAAGATGTCGTAGACACAGGAAAACAATTTATTGGACTTTCGTATTTATGGGGAGGCATGAGCAGCTTTGGCTATGATTGTTCAGGCTTTGCTTACAGCATGTACAAAGCGTGCGGATATCTTTTGCCGAGAGACGCAAGTGACCAAGCAGTTCAAGGAACGCCGGTGACATCAAGCCATTTAGAACCAGGCGACTTGTTGTTTTTTGCAAATGAAAACGGAAAGGGAGCGGTCCGCCATGTAGGGATCTACGCTGGGGACGGGAAGATGCTTCATTCGCCTAAAACCGGCAGACAAATTGAACTGCTCTCCCTTTCTGGCACTTCATATGAAAAGGAATGGGCAGGTGCAAGGCGGTATTTACCAAGCGAGAGGAGGAGCGATCATGACAGTTGAACCACTTTTACAAGTAAACAACCTCAAAAAACATTTTCACCTATCAAAAGGGAGAACGTTAAAAGCGCTGGATGGTGTCTCTTTTAAGCTGAAACAAGGTGAAACCTTTGGTCTCGTTGGTGAATCTGGCTGCGGCAAATCCACACTTGGAAAAGTGCTCATGCGTCTTTATGAACCAACAGATGGTGAAGCCTTATATGAAGGGAAAAGCCTTCACCGCCTTTCTAAAAAAGAATCATTTGATTTCAACCGGCAAATGCAAATGGTCTTTCAAGATCCGTATTCCTCCTTAAATCCGAGACTGTCAGTAAAAGATATTATGCTGGAGCCAATGGAGATTCATCAGCTTTATGGCAGTCAAAAGAAAAGGATTGCCCGCGTAAAAGAACTGCTCGAAGCGGTAGGGTTAAGCTATGATTTTGCCACCCGCTATCCGCACGAATTTAGCGGAGGACAGAGGCAGAGAATCGGCATTGCAAGAGCGCTTGCCTTGGCGCCAAAGTTTATTGTGGCAGATGAGCCGATTTCTGCATTAGACGTCTCCGTTCAAGCGCAGGTCGTGAATCTGCTGAAGAAACTGCAAAAAGACGAAGGATTAACTTTTCTTTTTATTGCACATGACTTGTCGATGGTGAAATATATTAGCGACCGAATCGGTGTCATGTATTTAGGCCATCTCGTTGAATTGACGACGAGTGATGCATTATATCAAACACCGCTTCACCCATATACACAAGCCTTGCTGTCTGCCATCCCCATTCCAGATCCTGACGTAGAGGACAAGCGCAAAAGGTTTATTTTAAAAGGAGAAATTCCAAGTCCAGTGAACCCGCCAAGCGGCTGTGTATTTCGAACAAGATGTCCTGCCGCGATGGATGTGTGTGCTGAAAAAAAGCCAGTATTACAAGCAGTGGAAGAAGGACATGAAGTCGCCTGTCATTTATATAATAGAAAATAGGACAAGCCAGATAAAAAGCCAGCAAGTAGACAAGCTGTTCTACACGCTGGCTTTTTTAATAGATGAACGCCGAATAGGCAATGTGCAGCATCTGAACGAGCCGCCAGATTTAATAATTTCAGAAAAGTCCACTTCAATAACAGTGTACCCGTGAGCGATTAATGCAGCATTTGTTTCTTGGTTGCTTGGCAAGCTGATCACTTTTTTCTGCCCAATGGATAAAACATTTGGTCCAAGTGTGAATTGCTCTTGTTCACTGATTTCAACAAAATGATAATACGTTTTGAGCAGCTGGAGATCCTTTTGCTTGAACGCTTCAGGATAAATGAATATCTCGTCATGAGACAGAATATTCATCACACAATCGAGATGCAAAATGTGAGGGGGAAGGTGAATTGGAATGATGTCGTGATCCGGCAGTTCCTTTTTGAGCTGGTAGATAGCGGCTGGACTAGTTCTTTTGCTCGTGCCAACAAACACACGGTTCTGATCCACAAGCACATCGCCGCCTTCAATCGTTCCTTCTGTCAAGGTGACAGCTGATAACCCGTTTGCCTGTGCCCACTCTTTTAGACATTGTTCTTCCCCTTGCCGAACCGGAGCGGCCATCTTTGAAACAAACAGTGTATGTCCAATCGTAAACCCAATATCCCGAGTGAAGACTTGCTCAGGGAAGCGGTCATTCGCTGGGAGCAGGATGGGCCGTACTTGATGATCTTTAAGCGTTTGGATCAATTCTTTATGCTGAGCGACTGCTTTCATTTGAGAAATATTTTCTTTCGCAAAATGTTTCTGTGTTTCGTTGATAATTTGTTTGATTTCCATATAAATAGGACTGCATAAAAGAACTTCTTCTAAATCGTCGTATTCACTCATGCATTGCGGCATTTTGTATAATTGCTCTGCTCTCATCGAATCCATCAAATGGCCTCCTTGTTCGTTCATAGTTCTATTATTCCTTCTTCTTGTCAGGGTTGAAACATTTCCGAAAGAAAATCTCTCACATAAGACTAAAGCAAAAAGTTTAGACAAACCTAAAAGAATAGTGTTTAATAAAAGTCGTTCCGCATCTACGAAAACAGCAAGAAGGAGCTATGATGATGAGTGAAGAAAATTTCAAATACTGCAAGGAATCGAAAGTTGTAAAAACCAGCAGGGTATTCCCTCTCGATACGAATAACCACCAAACGTTATTTGGCGGGAAATTAATGAGCTATATAGATGACATTGCCTCTATCTCGGCAGCAAGACACAGCCGCAGTGAAACGGTCACAGCTTCAATGGATTCTGTTGACTTTTTAGAGCCGATTGGACAAAAGGAGTCAGTATGCTTGGAATCCTATGTCACATGGGTCGGCACGTCTTCTATGGAAGTGTTCGTTAAAGTCATTAAAGAAAACTTGATGTCTGGAGAACGCAGGCTCGCAGCGACTTCATTTCTGACATTTGTTTCATTAGATGAAAACGGAAAGCCTAAACGAGTCCCGCAGGTGATGCCGGAAACAGAAGAAGAGATCATGCTTCATCAAACAGCGAAGCAGCGGGCAGAGGAAAGAAAAAGCCGCCGAAAACATAGTAAGGCGCTTGCTGACGCACTTGGGACAGATAAACCTTGGGCGTAAAAATCACCCTTTAAGCGGTGATTTTTTTCTAGTACGGTATCTTGCATGGCAAGATAGTGTATGGTAAGATGAAGCTATCTTGTGATGCAAGATACTGAAACCGGAGGAACGATTATGACAACATCCACACAAATGCTAAAAGGAATTTTAGAAGGCTGCCTGCTGTCGATTATTTCTGAGGGTGAAATTTATGGGTATGAAATGACGAAGAAGCTCGCGCATTATGGGTTTGATCAAATAAGTGAAGGCAGTATCTATCCGATTTTGCTGCGAATGCAAAAGGAACAGCTGGTGACCACTGTCACAAAAGCGTCAGCAAGCGGACCGAAAAGGAAATACTATACGCTCACACAAGCGGGTGAACAAGCGCTCACAGAGTTTATTGTCCGCTGGGATGAGCTTTCAAATAATGTAAACCGCTTATTACAAAAAGGGAAGTGAGATTATGGTATCAAAAGAAACACGACACATTCTACTAGAGCTGCAACTTTATCTCATATCAAAGGGAAAAAATCAGGATGAGATTGATGAGCTGATGGACGAACTGACCACACATGCAGTTGAGGCTGAAAAAGACGGCAAAACAGGAGAGGATGTGTTCGGCGGAGATCCACGGAGCTATGCAGATGAACTCTCAAAAGAGCTGTCAGGAAATCATAAAGACTGGGTGCCGTTTGTCAGTGCATTTTTGATTGGGTCACTTTTTTACATGATTTTATCAGATGCAATCAGCCAAAATTTATCGTATTCTTGGTTTGCTTTGATTGGATATCCAATCGTTTTAGTGGCCAATGTGATCATGATCATTGTGATGTTTAGAGCGACCGCCTTTCAAACAAGCAGCCGGGTATTTCTCTACTTTTGGTTATTAGGAATTTTTCAGCTGACAGCAATGGTGACAATCAAACTTTTGGATCAAAAACTTGGCACGCCATTACTTGTACTTACTTCAGGACAAAGATGGGGCGTCATTCTGCTTATGCTGCTATGTATCGTTGTATTCAATGCGATCTTAAAGGCGAATGTCGTTTCATTGATTCCGCTCATCTTTTTCGGACCGCAGCTCATATTCGAATGGATTGGCTGGACGTCACCAAGTGTGATTTTACTGCAAAGCCTGCTGTCTATTGTGATTTTAATAGGACTTATGCTCGTTGTCCTGCGCCGGGCAAATAAGAAAAATGAAAATACGAATGTAAACTGAGCACATCCGATCCGATGTGCTTTTCTTTTTCTAAAAAAATGTAGAAATGGAATTGTGTTTTTCATTACAATGGGGAGAGGACAAAAATGAAAAGGGGTTCTGTTTTTGGATATCGTATGGGGGTATGTACTCGTTTTTGTATTGGCTGCTTTGCCTTTTTTTGAAGTGATTGGAGTCGTTCCATTCGCAATCTTAAGTGGGCTGCATCCTGTGACAACGGCTGTGATTGGATTTATCGGCAACTTTCTCACAGTCTTGTTTCTCATTTTGTTTGTGGACCGGTTTAAAGCATGGTGGTTAAAGAGAAAAGAAGAGAAAGGTGATGAAAAAGGAGAGAAAAAGCAGCTGCGGGCGAGAAAAATTTGGGAACGATATGGTCTGCCTGGATTAGCGCTCATTGGTCCTTTTATCATCGGCAGTCATTTAGCGGCCTTGATGTGCATGAGCTTTGGAACGAAAAGAAAGCAAGTCGCGGTGTGGATGACCGTCAGCTTAATGATGTGGACAGCGCTGGCTGCAAGTTTAACCGGTGCGGGCTTCCATTACTTTGCCCCAGATTCAAATGGGTTGTTCGGAGATATTTTTAGCAAGTAAAAAAAGGGAGGATCATCAATGACAATTCAAACAAGAACAGTATTTGAAACAGAGCGCCTGAAACTGAGAACGATGAATGAACATGATGCGTCATTTTTATATGACGAGCTGTTTCAAGACGAAGAAGTGATGAAGTATTATCCTTCTTTGAAGGATGAACAGCAGACAAAAGAGTGGATTGCATGGAATCAAAAAAATGACCGCACGTACCACACCTCGCTATGGATCATTGAAGATAAAGAAACAAATGAACGACTTGGACAAAGCGGAATTGTCCTGCAAAACATTGAAGGGCAAACAGAGCTTGAGATCGGGTATATGCTAAAGAAAGCGGCGTGGGGGAATGGTTATGCTGCGGAGGCTGCAAAAGGCTGTCTCACCTATGGATTTGAAGAAATGAAGGTCAGACGGATGATCAGCCTAATACGTCCTGAGAATGAAGCGTCGGTGAAGGTTGCTTTAAAAATGGGCATGAAAAAAGAAAAAACCATTTCAAAATGGGACCAAATCATTGATGTATACAGCATCACCCGTGACGGAGAAAATGGCTCGCTTACTGAATAAGCAGAGCCGTTTTTTTATCCGCGCTGTTCTAACTGAAGCAAATATTTCTTCCGTTCAATTCCCCCGCCGTAGCCTCCAAGCTCACCACTTGTTTGAATCACGCGGTGACAAGGAATGATAATCGCCAATTGATTCGCACCATTTGCATTACCAACGGCACGAACCAAATGCGGATCGCCCAGTATTGTGGCTAGATCACGATAGGATCTCGTTTCGCCTGATGGAATGAGTGAGAGCTGCTCCCACACCTTCATTTGAAAAGGGGTGCCATGTAAGGAAAGGGGTACAGTAAACTGAGTGAGCTTTTTCTCAAAATATAAGGCCAATTCCTTTGCTAATTGCTGATGGACGTTTGTCTCTCCAACTAAAATACGGGCATGATGCTTCTTTCTTAATGTTTCAATTTCTTTTTCGAGCCCCCGCCTGTCCATAAACTCCAGTAAATACACATGTGTGGCATCTGTCACGCTGATCATCCGCCCGATCGGTGTGGAAATAAAATTAGCATAGAGAATGTGAATCTGCGCTTTTTTAGGGGGATTTCCCATGATTTTCGTAAATGCATCATTGAAGGCGCTTGAAGATTCATAGCCGAAGGTGACCTGCTGATCGATTACTTTTTTTCCGTTCAAAATTTCTTTAAAGGCAAGTCCCATTCGGCGTGATCTTGCATATTGAACAAAGGTCATGCCGTAAATGTCTTTAAACTTTCTTCGAGCTGTGGCAGAGTGAATCCCTAATTGACGGAAGTCCTCTTCCTTCCAGCGTTTCTCAGGATTTTTTTCTACTGCTGAAACGAGTGTTTTGACTTCTTCAGGAATACTGTTAGGGTATGTTAATGGTGTGCAGCGTTTGCATGGGCGATACCCTGCCAGCAGTGCCTCCTCCGCTGTAAAGAAAAACTCACAGTTTTCATATTTGGGCTTTCTGGCCGTACATGTGGCATGACAGAAGATGCCGGTTGTCTTAATACAGGCAAAGAATGTGCCGTCATATTGCGGATTCTTGTCAACAAGTGCTTGATAAAATTCATGTTTTTGTTCATCGGTCATCATCATATGAATCCACCTCTTGATTTTCTATAAAATGTTTTTCAGTATTTTAAAGTTGAACGTTCATCACATCAATCTTATTTCATTATATCAGCGATGTGATCGTTGCCGTACCCGTACCCGCGCTTTAAGGAAGGCGGAATGAATCTTCTTTCTCGTATGAAAGCATGATAAATATGTCGATCTCCTCCTGTTTTAGTTCATATACTTTAGCTGCTTCTGTTTCATTTCTTCATAAAATGCTTCAACTTCTTGTTCGTAAAGTACGGTCTCCATGTCCTTGTATTTACGCTTGATCGTCAATGTGATAAAAAATAAATGGATTGTCATATATGCTCATTTCCCTTCAGTCCGCAGCACGCGAAACAGCCCGTAAATCTTCTTGATCAGTTAACCTGTTTCTAACACTTAGTATACGGCGGTCCCATAAAAATTCTTTCGAAAAATGAACAAGTATATTTGGCAGAGGAAAGCAAAGTGATAGACCAGTATTTAGGGGTGTGATACAATTTTGACACAGAATCTGCTCTAAGTCAGATCTGCTTATCATGAATTGGTTTTCTAGGGTTCCGTGCGGGTGGCGCAGTCTGGACCGAGAGAAAACACATAGGGTCTAGACAATAGACCGTATGACACGGAGGGATAAAAGCCCGGGAGATTTGATCAAACGATCGATTTCCAGGCTTTTTTTTGTTGGTTGGAATCGTTCAGAAAGGAAGGGATCTAATGAAATGGGGAAATGTCTTGATTGCGGCGATCTTTGAAGTCGGCTGGGTGATGGGATTGAAATATGCTGACTCTTTATTGGAATGGGCCGCAACCATCGTTTGTATTGTCGTCAGCTTTTATTTACTCCTGAGAGCTACGACTGTACTGCCAGTTGGCACACTTTATGCCGTTTTTACCGGACTTGGGACAGCAGGTACTGTCATAGTAGGTATGGTCATGGGGGAGCCGGTACAGCTAGTGAAATTACTTTTAATCATGGTGCTTTTAAGCGGTGTATTAGGGCTCAAACTGACAACAGGAGAAAAGAAAGGAGAGACTGAATCATGAGCTGGCTTTTACTCATTGGGGCAGGCATTTTAGAAATGCTTTGTGTCACCATGATGAATCAATTCCAGAAAGACCGGCATGTCAAATGGATTTTATTTATTGCAGCTGGATTTTCGCTGTCCTTTCTCATGCTCTCTCTTGCGATGAATACAATTCCGATGGGAACGGCGTACGCCATTTGGACAGGTATTGGAGCTGCTGGAGGAGCCATTGTCGGCATGCTGTTTTATGGTGAGTCGAAAGACGCAAAACGTATTTTCTTTATCGCATTGATTTTATCTGCGGCGGTCGGGTTAAAGATTATTGAATAAGAAAAGGGCTGGCATCTGTCTGCCAGCCTTTTTTATTACATCGAATGATGATTGGAATCGTTTTCATTTTTTCGGTAAAGCTGACTCACAAGCAGAAAACAGACACCAAATGTGAGCAAAGGAATGAGTCTCTCACCGGTCATAAATAGATAAATACCTGTGATCAGACATACGATGCCGAGCCAAAAGCTCACTTTACCAAACAAAGTCATGCTTTTCATCTCCATCACTCCTTTTGTGATAAAAGGTCTACTCACATTATATCACGCTAGGTGCAGAATTGAATGAATATTCAATAAAAAATTGACTCTTCATTGCTTTTTCTCTTTCCAGTCCAGTATAATATTTCATTAGAATGAAAACGTAAATGAGGTCATGATACATGAGAACATTGATTACAGAGAAACTTGAATTACACAGACAAAAGCACGACCAAAAAGGCAGACTGCTTGTCAGCTGCCCGGATCAGCCTGGTATTGTATCAGCTGTTTCTTCCTTTTTATTTGAGCACGGAGCGAACATCATTGAATCCAGCCAATATACAACAGATCATGAAAGCGGCCGGTTCTTTTTAAGAATTGAATTTGATTGGAAAGACATTTCGGCCAACTTAGATCAGTTGAAAAATAGCTTTGAGCCAATTGCCGCATCATTTCAAATGACATGGAGCATGTCACGTGCAAGTGATCTGAAAAAGCTGGCGATCTTTGTATCGAAAGAGCTTCATTGTTTAAATGAACTTCTATGGGAATGGCAAAGCGGAAATTTAATGGCTGAAATCGCAGTTGTGATCAGCAATCATGAAACGGCAAAGGATACGGTCGAAGCACTCGGCATCCCATTCCATTTTGTGAAGGCGAATAAAGACATTCGTCAAGAGGCAGAAAAACAGCAGCTTGCTCTATTAGAAAAGTACGACATTGATGCCGTTGTGCTTGCTCGATACATGCAAATTTTAACGCCTAAATTTATTGAAGAGCATCCGAATAAAATCATTAATATTCATCATTCCTTCCTGCCAGCGTTTATTGGTGCAAACCCATACAAGCGGGCATATGAGCGGGGAGTCAAATTAATTGGTGCGACTTCTCATTATGTGACCAATGATTTAGACGAAGGACCGATCATTGAACAAGATATTGAGCGTGTAGATCACCGGGATGATGCGGAAGCTCTAAAAAATATTGGCCGGACAATTGAGCGCAGTGTGCTTGCACGTGCTGTCAAATGGCACTTGGAAGATCGAATTATTGTTCATGAGAATAAAACGATTGTCTTTAATTGACCGCTTGACTTTTCTTTAGCAATTGGTGATAATATAAAAAAATTAACGAGCGTTGAAAAGGAATAGTAAGCAGGAACTGATGCGTAAAGAGAGCAAATGATATGCTGAAACATTTGCCGCAGACAGCTGCTGAACCTGCCCTTTGAGCCTTAGAGGAAAAATCTAAGCGCGTGCCTGGCGTTACAGGAGTTGAGTGGAATAAGCATGTCGCATGCTTATTCAATGAAGGTGGTACCACGGAAAATCCCTTTTCGTCCTTTACATAAGGAGAAAAAGGGATTTTTTTGTGCCTAAAGGTATAGCGGAGGGAATCAAGGATGAAAAAGCAAAGGATCGTCATAAAAATTGGCAGCAGTTCATTAACAGAGCAAAAAGGAGCCATTGATGAACAAAAGATGCAGGATCATGTAAGAGCCATAGCAAAGCTCAAAGAAGCAGGGCATGAAATCATTTTAATTTCATCAGGAGCCGTTGCGGCAGGATTTGGAAGCCTAGGCTATCCATCAAGACCTGTGACCTTAAAGGGGAAACAGGCAGCCGCTGCCGTTGGTCAGGGCTTGTTAATGCAAAAATATACAGAGCTTTTTTCACAGTTTCAGATGACACCTGCTCAAATGCTTTTAACACGTAATGACTTTTCAGATCGAACAAGATATCGAAATGCTTACGCAACGATGATGGAGCTGCTGGAAAGAAAGATTTTGCCGATCATAAACGAAAATGATTCAGTTTCCATCGAGGAGCTTACCTTTGGGGATAATGACATGCTGTCAGCTCTTGTCAGTGGATTAATCCATGCAGACCAATTGATCATATTAACAGACATCAATGGCATTTATGATGCAAATCCAAATGAGCATCCTGAGGCGAAGCGGTTTGATGTCCTGACTCACATTTCAGAAGAATTGTTTTCATATGCAAAGAGCACTGGTTCAAAGGTTGGCACAGGCGGAATGAAATCGAAGCTGTCTGCTGCACAAACGGCACTTTCACTTGGTGTGAAAGTCTTCATTGGCACAGGCACTGGGGGAGACAAACTGCTTCGCATTCTTGCGGGTCAAGGTGACGGAACGTATATCGGTGAACAGGATTTATCAGCCGTGAACAACCGCCGTCAATGGATTCAATTCCACTCACCGGTCTCTGGAAAGATCATGATTGATGCAGGAGCGGAAGCGGCGATTTTGCATAATGGCAGAAGCCTTCTTCCGGCAGGAGTCATTGATGTCGCTGGTGACTTTTCTAAAGGAGAGGTTGTAGAAGTCGTCGGGCCAAACGGATTAGTTGGTAAGGGACAAACCTTGTACGCATCCGATGAGCTTCTCGGCATTAAAGGAATGCGAAGTGACGAGCTTTCAAAAGAGAAGCCTGAGGTCATACACCGAGATCACTGGGTACAGCATGTACAAAACTGAGGAGGGAATACGATGAATGAAGTTCTTGAAAAAGCAAAAAAAGCAAGTGTAGCTAAAGATCAGCTGCTTCTAAAAACGACGGAACAAAAAAATGCTGCCCTGCACGCCATTGCGAGTGCACTAAAAGCATCTTCAGCTTATTTAATAGAGGAGAACCAAAAGGATGTCCAAGCGGCTGTGGAAAAGCAGTTCACGCCATCTGTCATTGACCGGATCACACTCACGGAAGAGAGAATTGAAGCCATTGCAGACGCGACCTTTCAACTCATTCAGCTAAAAGACCCAATTGGTGAAACGTTAGAAACCATTCAAAAAGAAAACGGTCTATTCATCGAAAAGGTCCGTGTACCGCTTGGAACGGTTGGCATGATTTATGAAGCAAGACCAAATGTGACAGTCGATGCTGCGACCCTTTGCTTGAAAACTGGGAATGCTGTGATTCTGCGCGGAAGCTCATCTGCTATTCATAGTAATAAAGCGATTGTAAAGGTGATTCATGAAGCGCTTCATACGACGGATATTCCAGTAGACAGTGTGCAATTGATTGAAGATACTGGCCGTGAAACGGCGAAAACACTGTTCACCTTAAATGAATACCTCGATGTCCTCATTCCGCGCGGCGGGAAGAATTTAATTGATCTTGTAGTGAGAGAGTCAACTGTGCCGGTGCTTGAGACAGGTGCAGGAAATTGTCATATCTACATTGATGAAACAGCGAAAAACGAAATGGCTGAGCGGATTGTGCTGAATGCCAAAACCCAAAGACCATCTGTTTGTAATGCGATTGAGAGCATTGTCATTCATGAAACTTGGGCAAAAACCTACGGTGCTTCGTTATTTGAAGCCCTTCAATCAAATGGGGTAGAAATACGCGGTGATGAAGCCGTTTGCGCGCTTGCTCCTAGTGCTGCATTAGCGACAACTGAGGACTATGCAACGGAGTTTTTAGCACCGATTGTCAGCATTAAAATAGTAAAAAACTTAGAAGAAGCGATTCAGCATATTCAAACATATAGCTCTAAGCACTCTGAAGCGATCATTACAGAAAATGATGAACATGCAGCCCTTTTCTTAACAGCTGTCGATGCAGCCGCTGTTTATCATAATGCTTCTACTCGTTTCACAGATGGATTTGAATTTGGTTATGGAGCGGAAATAGGTATTAGTACACAAAAACTTCATGCAAGAGGGCCAATGGGTCTGCCAGCCTTAACGTCTGAAAAATTTGTCATTCGTGGACAAGGACAAATAAGAGAATAACGAATTCAAAAGAGAGTCTTATGACAACAGGCTCTCTTTTTCCTTTCATTTTTGTATTTCTCCGGTCAAGTATGATAAAATATGGTAATGTTTTATATTTTGAGAAGATTGGAGAAGGCAACGTATGGCGAAAATCATTCCCTCTTCGGATATTGGAGTGAAAATCAACAAGTGGTATGAATTAATCCGCAGATTTGATTCAGAACAAGCAGAACAGTTAAAACAGGAAATTCGCACCTCTCTTGATTCAATGGAAGAAGATCAGAATTTGCTTCTCTATTTTTCTTTAATGGAATTTCGGCATGAGGTCATGCTCGATTATTTAAAGCCATTAAAGGAAGGAAAGCTTCGCGCCAACTTTTCCGAGCTTTCGAAAGAAATAGATGAGCATCAAACGCATGTCACAGGCATGCTTGAATACTACTATCATTTTTTCAGAGGCATGTATGAATTCGGACGGAGGGAGTATATTGCTGCCATATCGTCTTATCAAAAGGCAGAGCACAAGCTTTCTTTTGTATCAGATGATATTGAACGTGCGGAATTTCATTTTAAAATGTCAGAAATATATTACCACATGAAACAAACACATATCTCGATGCACCATGCTAAACTAGCGCTGGATGTTTATGTTCAGCATGAACTGTATGCGCTTCGCACCATTCAGTGTCAATTTATTGTGGCCGGTAACTACGATGATATGAGAAGGCATGAAAAAGCATTACCACATCTCGAAAGAGCACTTGCGAGATCAAGAGAGTTTCAGAATGTGCGTTTTATTGCCTCCTCTTTATTTAATATGGGCAACAGTTATTACCGAATGGGAGACTTGGACCGCGCACTCGAATTAATGAAAGAATCCATCTCGTTATTTGATCAAAATCAATCCGATCATCTTCGTCGATCTATAGACCCTCTTTATACAGCCGCTCAGATATTATACAAACAAGGAAAACACGAAGAAGCATTACACTACAGAGAAGAATGTATGAAGCGAGCAGAAGCTCTTCAAGATGACATTCATATTCAGAAAACCATATTTCTAGAAGCTTTGTATTTAAGACAAGATGCGGAGCATATGAAACGAATTTTCCATTTTTTAGAGTCTGCCTATGCATATCCTGATATAGAGGAGCTGGCATTAGATACCGCAAAGTATTATAATGAAATGGGGGATTATGAAAAATCTTCCATGTTCTATGGGGAAGCGGAACATGCTCGAATCTATATTCAGAGAGGGGATTGTTTATATGAATTTTAAAAAATGGGCAGTCGTCTGTACAAGCATCACCATCATGGCATTGTGGCTGGCAGCAGCAAATGCCGATCCAGATAACAGAAACCATACGCTAGAACAACCGAATCCACAGCATGACACGATCTAAAAGCCCTTGTTAAAGGGCTTTTTTTTATGTCTAACAATTTTGGGACATGCTCATAAAAAGGGTTCAGGGAGGAAAACTTAAAAAAGAGTATTTATTGATTGACTCCGCAATTTAAATTGTGTACAATTCAATTGTAGAAAATATTATTGGAGAGAAAGAGGGTTATATTCATGTCAGACGTTTTATTTACAGCAACGGTATCAGCTGTCGGAGGAAGAGAAGGAAAGGTTGTTTCAACAGATGGTGTACTAGAGCATGATGTAGCAATGCCTGGAACACCAAGAGCAAAAAAACTTGAAAAAGCAACAAATCCAGAGCAATTATTCGCAGCAGGCTACTCTGCATGTTTTGATTCTGCCCTTCAAATGGTAGCAAGACAAGAGCGTATCCGTTTTGAAAGTGAAGTAACAGCACATGTCAGCTTATTAAAAGACAGTTCAGATGGCGGCTTCAAACTAGGCGTTCAATTAGAAGTAAAGGGAACTGGCATTGAGCAGTCAGCATTAGAAGAACTTGTTCATAAAGCACACGGTGTATGTCCATATTCAAAAGCAACTCAAGGAAATATCGAAGTAGAACTAGTAGCTGTCGCACAATAATTAGACATCAATAAAAGGCTGAGGGGATCGTTCCCTCAGCCTTTTGGTTGTGTTAAATTTTGCAAAAGCTCATGTAAAGAGGCGCGCAGTATTTTTAGCTCTTCTTCTGATCTGCCTGTCCCAGTCAGCATGTGAGACGGAATTGCAGTAGCCTTTTCTTTTAGCTGTTCTCCATATTCCGTTAAACGAATTTGCACAGACCGTTCATCCTCTTTCGAGCGTTCTCGGATAATGAGTCCGTTTTGCTCCATTCGTTTCAGCATGGGTGTGAGTGTACCGGAGTCTAAATAGAGAAGTTCTCCCATCGTTTTCACATTTAATGTTCCATGCTCCCACAATAAAAGCAGTGCCAAATATTGCGGATACGTAATGTTTAATTCTTCTAATAACGGTTTATACTGCTTCGTCATCTCTCGTGAACTTGCATATAACAAGAAACAAAGCTGATTTTCCAGCTTCATATGTTCAAATTCATTTGTCATGTCAGTCACCAACTATTTTTTGTCATACTTATCATTGTATAAGATTTTCTTCCTTTTTAAAATAAATACAGACGAAAAATGAAAAATTCTTCAATGTGCGATAAATGTTTGAGAAATGAATAGAACGTGAAAAGGATCAATAGATAAAGGAGGAGATGAAGATGAAACCATTATTCACAGCAAAAGTAAAGGCGCAGCATGGAAGAGCTGGACATGTTCGTTCAGAAGATGGTGTGCTCGATCATAACATAGTCATGCCTAACGCAAAGAAAGATGGAGAGACTGGTACAAACCCAGAGCAATTATTTGCAGCAGGCTATGCAGCTTGTTTCGGAGGAGCACTTGAACAGGTAGCCAAGAAGCAAGGGATAGAAATTGAATCGGAAGTAGAAGGACATGTCAGTCTTTTAAAAGATGAAAGCGACGGCGGCTTTAAGCTTGGCGTAAAGCTGATTGTGTCTGCGAAAGGTCATGATCATGACAAAGTGAAAGAGCTTGTCCATGCTGCACATGAATTCTGTCCATATTCAAAAGCAACAAGAGGGAACATTGAAGTAGAGCTTGAAGTGGCGGAGTAATAGTAGAAGACACCTGCTTACGAGCAGGTGTCTCAGCGTGTAGACAAACCCTCGCATTCTTTGTCAGGTCTGCGCTCCGGTGCTCATGAATGTCGAATTCGCTCCGCTCCGGTGCTCGCCCTTCCTAGACTTCAAAGGTTTTCTATCACGCTGAATAGAAGACAAAGGGCTAAAATAAAAACCATTTTAGCCCTTTGTCAACAATTCGCAACACCTGCTTACGAGCAGGTGTCTTTTTTTAATATTCTTTCTTTTTATCGTATGCTTTCCATGCTTCAAATGGCGCAAGGGTTTTTTGAGGTGTCAGCTTGTAAAATGGTATATTTCTTGATTCGTATTCTTTGTTGATTTCTTCATAAATAAACGAGTCATCAAAACCAGCATCCGCTGCATCCTGATGTCCAGCAGCAAAATACACCGCTTTTGGTCTAGCCCAGTAAATAGCGCCAAGGCACATCGGACAAGGCTCGCAGCTTGTGTATAGAGTGCAATCTTCTAATTGGTATGTATGTAGAGTTTGGCATGCATTTCGAATGGCTGTGACTTCTGCATGTGCGGTAGGGTCATTACTCGTTGTCACATTGTTGCTTCCCTCTGCAATAATCTGACCATCCTTGACAATGACTGCTCCAAAAGGGCCGCCAGTTCCACTATTGACTCCTTCTACTGCAAGATCAATTGCGCGTTGTAAAAAATCTTCGTGATTCATTGTCTTCCTCCCTTTGTTCGACTGACTTCTCTAGTATAAACGAATCATGCTAGAAAAGAAATCTTCATAGTAGAAGATCGAACAGGCCAATTTGCACATAAAAAACCCCTGCCACGTTCAGCAGGGGAGAGGCATTCAATTATGCGTGCTGCGCCAGCTTTTTACGAGCGACTTCAGCAGCTGTGACCATGTTTTTCAAAGCAGCAATGGTTTCAGGCTCTTGTCTAGTTTTTAGCCCACAATCCGGATTCACCCAGAAACGATCTGTTGGACAAACGTTTAGCGCATCATCAATGATTTCGCTCATTTCTTCAACAGATGGAACGCGCGGGCTATGGATGTCATAAACGCCTAGTCCAAGTCCTTTCAAATATGGGTGCTTTTCTAAGTAATCGAGGAATCCGCCATGACTGCGTGAATGTTCAATTGTAATCACGTCAGCATCCAAGTCTTCGATCGTATCGACAATATCCTCGAAGTTACTGTAGCACATATGTGTATGAATTTGTGTGTCATTTTGAACGGATGATGTGGATAAACGGAATGACTCTGCTGCCCAGTTTAAATATTCTGCCCAATCACTTTCTTTGAGCGGAAGTCCTTCTCTTAGCGCAGGCTCATCCACTTGGATCACTTGAATACCAGCTGCCTCTAAAGCTTCTACCTCTTTACGCAAAGCGAAAGCGATTTGGAAAGCAATGTCTTTTCGAGAGATATCCGTTCTTGGGAAAGACCAGTTTAAGATGGTAACAGGTCCTGTCAGCATTCCTTTAACTTTTTTCTCTGTTAAACTTTGTGCGTAAACTGTCTCTTTCACTGTCATTGGCTCTGTAAACTCTACATCTCCATAAATGATTGGCGGTTTCACGCAGCGTGATCCATAGGATTGTACCCAAGCAAATTTTGTAAAGGCAAATCCGGCTAGCTTTTCACCGAAGTATTCAACCATGTCTGTCCGTTCAAATTCTCCATGTACGAGCACATCCAGGCCAATTTCTTCTTGAATATCAATCCATCGTTTTGTTTCTTTCTTAATAAATTCATCATACTCTGCATCTGTCCACTCATTTTTGCGCCACTTTTGACGAGCACTGCGCACTTCGGCAGACTGCGGGAAGCTGCCAATCGTTGTGGTTGGAAGAAGCGGGAGCTCAAGAGATTCGTTTTGGATACGCAGGCGTTCTTCAAAGGCAACTGGACGTTTAAAATCTTTCGATGAAAGATTGTTGCGTTCCGCTGTGAGATCCGCATTTGTTCCTTTTGCGAACTCTTTTAAGGTAAGAAGTGCTTGTGCTGCTTCGTTAATGTCGGCATCAATGGCAGCTGCTCCTTTTGTTAAACCTTCTTTTAATAATGTCAATTCAGCCAGCTTTTCAGTGGCATAAGATAGTCCGTTTAATAGTTTTTCTTCAAGCTGTTCACTTGGGTGTTTGGCAACTGGTACATGCAGTAAGCTGCTTGATGGCTGCAGCCACACTTCTTTCGGCTGAGCCTCAGCAATGACTTCAGAAATAAAGGATAATCTTTCCCCAAGATCTGATCTCCAAATATTTCTTCCATCAATGATGCCAGCTGCTAAAATTTTATCTTTCGGGAAGCCGTGCTTTTTCACTTGATCCAGGTTGCGCCCTTGATCATGGACAAAATCAAGACCGATTGCTTCAACAGGATATGTGACAAGCTCTTCATACGCATCTACTGAATCAAAGTAGGTTTGAAGAAGAATGTTCAAGCCAGGTACGGCTTCTTTGATCGTTTGATAAATTTCTTTTACGGATTTTACGTCTTCACTTGAAGCTGTGACAAGTGCAGGTTCATCAATTTGAACCCATTTGACGCCGGCTTCTTCAAGTTCTTTTAAAAGCTGCGTATAAAGCGGCACTAGACGCTGGTGGATTTCTTTCACTTCATTTGCTTCATAACCTTTAGAAAGTGAGACAAATGTATAAAGACCGAGTACAACCGGTTTTGTTTCAACACCAAATGCCTTTTTCACCTTTTCGTAAGCTTCAAGCGGTTTGTTGTGTGTGAGTTTAAATTCTGTGCTTTTTTCGTATTCTGGAACGATGTAGTGATAGTTTGTATTAAACCATTTTGTCATTTCACTTGAGACGGCATCTTTTGTTCCTCTTGCCATCGCGAAGTATGTATCTAGCGGGTCTTTTAAGCTGCGGAAGCGCTCTGGAATCCAATTGAACATAACAGCAGTATCCAGTACGTGATCATAGAAGGTAAAGTCTCCAGAAGGTACAACATCAATTTGTTGATCGATTTGTGTTTTAATGGCAGTTAAAAATTGTTCATCCAGTGTGCCTAAGAGGGTTTCGCGGTCTGTTTGACCTTTCCAGTAAGACTCAAGTGCTTTTTTCCATTCTCTGTTTAAACCAATTCGCGGAAAGCCTAGATTACTTGTTTTAACAATTGTCAATTCCAATTCCTCCTCTAAATATAAAAAGACATTTACGCTCATGATCAAGATTGATGAGGTAAATGTCTGGTTTAAAAGACAAAATGTGTGTGCGAAATAAGGCGTGAGTATCACTGACGCTTTTCCGACATCTCCTATCAACCGTAGGGGGTTTGATGTGATAGAGCGGCTGGTATCCTGGCTGGTGAATCTGCAAGCTTTTCATCCTTCCCATCTTAATGACAGTGGATTACTGAGAAAAGCTCTCCTCACTCACAGTGGCGGGACCGCGCCGGATTTTCACCGGTCTTCCCAATTAAAATTCGACGTGTAATCGAATTACCGACTCTCAAACTATGAATTTATTGTGTTCGATTATATAACGTTCACTTCATTTCGTCAAAGTAAATTTTGAATAATTTTAATTAAAAAATACTCTGAGAAAATTCTTACTTTTCTCAGGACCTCTATTTAAGCTATAGAGATAAAAGATCTGCTTCCAATGTTTTTTCTAAAAGGACATCAGGCGCAGTTAAATATAAAAATCCATTCCCTACAAGGGCTTTCGACTGTTTTAATGGAAGGGTTCTTCTGACAAGCTGAGCATAGATCTCAGGCTCTGTCAGCTTGCGCTGGAACGCTTCTTCTTCGGCATTTTTGATAATGGCTAGTGCACCGCTTACGTGAGGGGCAGCCATTGAAGTCCCTGTGAGTCTGCCATATTTATGGTTAGGGAGAGTGGATAAAATGTCTTCTCCTGGAGCGACGAGGTCGATTTCTTTATTGGCATTAGAAAATTCAGAGGATTCTCTAGCAAGGGAAACAGAACCGACGGCAATGACTTCATTGTATGCTGCTGGGTAGGAGAACTCTTCCGTACGCTCGTCCCCGTCCCCTTCATTTCCTGCTGCGCACACAACAAGCACACCGCTTTTCACCGCATTTTGAATGGCTTCCTGCAGGGCTGGCTCATTGCTTGGACCACCGAGAGACATGGAGATAATATCAACCTTCTGCTCTGCAGCATAGTTGATGCCATCAATGATCCATTCGTATTTTCCGCTGCCATTTTCACCGCCAAGAACTTTCACGATGAGCAGCTTGGCTTCAGGGGCAACCCCTAAAATTCCGCCATTTTGATCTGTTGCGGCAATCGTTCCTGCTACATGGGTACCATGCCCATTGTAGTCTTTGACATTTTCAGCATCTCCATCGTCATCATCGGTAAAGTTCTTTCCTCCGATAATCTGATCTTTTAAGTCGGGATGCTCTGTGTCACAGCCTGTATCAAGGACAGCAATGGTTATGCCTTTTCCTTTGAAGCCACTTGACCAAAGTTCGGGTGCTTTAATCTCCTGAATACTTTCCGGCGTCTCTTTCGCTTCCATCACATTGGCTTTTACTTCATACGGAATTAAGCGAATTTCACCTTTCATAAGAAAGCCCTCCTTATTTTGTTTTCAAAGTAGATTCAGGCTGCGTAATGTTATTGTATAAAAGAAACTTTTGATCGGAAAGGGTCAATTGTAATAATTTTTCAAATAATTAATCTATTATCAAAAGTGCAGTTCTCCTCACTTATTGACGAAAGAGCTCACCTTTTGAAGAAAACTCTTGATATCATATGAAAAAGAAGGAAATGCTGCATAGTGAGGTTGCACCTGTACAGATGAAAATGGGTGAATAGAACTAAAATAGGCAGATTGAAAAAGAATCAATAGATGAAAGAAGAGAAGAAAATAGATAAACCATGAGAGCAGATTATTGCTTTTCAATGATAACTTTATAAAGAATAAGAAATGTAAAAAGTATTTGACATTTAAGGGACTAATGCTATGATTATAAATGTAAAGACTATTTGACATTTTATTTGAAAGGGGACTAAAGATTGGATTACGTAAAGGTTGTCTATTCAGTTATAATATTATTGATCGGATTGTTCATTTTGATCACTTCGATGATTCAAAAGGGTGATGAACGAAAGAGATTTATTTACTCGAAAGCTCAATCTTATGCGTTTATTGTGGTTTTCGGTATGCTTTTATTAGAAGTCGCACAAAATATTTTTCTAACGATTCAAGGGAACTCAAATCAGGGTATTGGGATTTCACCTATCGCGTTCCTGTCTGTGGTTTCAATAATATATGTATTCACATTCCTCATTTACAGAAAAAAATATGGTGATTAAATGCAGAATCATATTAGAGAGCTAAGAAAATCTAATAAATTGTCTCAAGAAGAATTAGCTAAACTTTGTAAGGTGTCGAGACAAACCATTAATGCGATCGAAAATGATAAATATGACCCCACTTTGCAATTAGCTTTTGACATAGCTTTTGTTTTAGGAACTTCAGTAGATCAGCTCTTTGTCAGCAGACCTATAAAAAAGTAAACAGGCCTCAAGATGAGGTCTTTTTTTGAGTGGTTAGCCGTTTTATTTTCCTTTCAATTGATGTGCGGTTACTGTGTTAAAAAACAACTTCATTCAATATATTTCTTCTTTTATGAAAAAATAGATGTGAAGATTGTGACTGTTCCAAATGAGAAAGGCAACATATAATAATGGAAAGACAAGCTTGCCTTTCAGATAGGAGAGATAGAGATGAACAAAGGGAAGATACTCGTAGTCGAAGATGAAAAGAAAATCGCAAGGGTGCTGTCACTTGAACTTGAATATGAAGGATATGAGGTGACAGTCAAAGAGACAGGAATGGCCGGCTTCAGGCTCTTGAAGAAGACAGCTTCGATTTGGTGCTGCTTGACGTCATGCTTCCAGAGTTAAGTGGTCTTGAAGTGCTGAGAAGGGTTCGAAAGACAAATACAGCGACACCTATTATTTTGATTACAGCAAGGGGGAGTGTCCCTGACAAGGTAAGCGGGCTCGATCTTGGGGCGAATGATTATATAACAAAACCTTTTGACATAGAAGAATTATTAGCACGAATTCGCGCGCAGCTAAGACTGAATATACATGCACAAGAAGAAAAGGAGACAGAGCTGAGCATAGCAGATTTAACGGTCAACGAGAAAACAAGAGAAATACAAAGGGCTGGGCAAATGCTTGAACTCACGCCGAGAGAATATGATCTGCTTGTCCACTTACTGAACCATCAGCAGCAAGTGCTCACAAGAGATCAGCTTTTAACAGCGGTTTGGGGTTTTGATTATTTTGGTGATACAAACGTGGTTGATGTCTATATCCGTTATTTAAGGAAAAAAATCGATTACCCATTCGAAAAACAGCTGATTCACACAGTGAGAGGTGTGGGTTATGTGATGAAAGGATAAAGAATGAGATTAAAAAATAAGATTCAGCTTTATACGTCGTTGTCTTTGTTTTTAATGGTGCTCTTGTTTCATACAGCCATTTATTTTATTTTTTCGATGACCTTGACGCAAAAAGATATGTCCCGTTTGTCTGAGGTGGCTGAAAATATTGCCATTGCTTTAAAAAAATCAGAGGAAGAGGGTCTTCCGTCCTCGGAGCTACTGAAGGCGTACCTGCCTCAAAATGGCATGATCCGTGTCGTGACAGAATCGGGAGAGTCAAAACTGACTGTCACAAAGGAATCAACGTTTAGCTCACTGCCTTTTACATACGAATCTGGCCAGACGGCTGAAATCAAAGAATACAATAAGCATATGGTTGCGTTCGCTGCTATTCCGGTCATTTGGACAAATGGTGAGATTATGTCGCTTCAAGTATATGAAGAAATCGAAAATACGGAAGAGAACTTAGCGTTATTAAAAATGATTTTAATCACAACCGGCGTTTTGTTTATTGTGCTTTCCTATTTTGCAGGCCACGTGTTAACAAAGCAAATTGTCCGGCCGATTAGCAGAATAACGAGTACCATGAAGGCAAGTATGAAAGAGAAGGCGTTTAAACGAATTGAATTAACAGGCGATTCAAAGGATGAACTATATCAAATGGGACAAACCTTTAATGAAATGTCCGAGATTCTCGAGAAGCATTATGAAAAAGAACAGCAATTTTTGCATGATGCCTCTCATGAATTAAAGACTCCGATTACCGTCATTATGAGCTACAGCAATTTACTAAAACGCTGGGGGCAAACACGTCCAGAGGTTGTAGAAGAATCTTCCCAAGCGATTCATGATGAAGGGAAAAAAATGAAAAGACTGACAGATCAATTACTGACATTGGCGAAAAACGGTCAGCCGTTATACTTGGATATGAAGCCGGTTGATCTTGGTCATTTGTGCAAGCAGCTATGTCATACACTTGAAGTGGCCACCAATCGAACGATTCAATTTCATGTGCAGGCAGATCAGCCGCTGATCGCAGAAGGAGACGAAGAGAAAATCAAACAGCTTTTGACCATCTTAATTGATAATGCGGTCAAATATAGTAGAGAGCCAGTTGATGTGACCTGCGGATGGTCAGGAGACAAGCCATTTATTTCAGTGATTGATCAAGGAATCGGTATAAAAGAAGAGGATCTGCCGAAAATCTTTGACCGCTTTTTCCGTGTGGATGAAGCGAGAAACAGCGAGACAGGCGGAACCGGTCTTGGTCTTTCAATTGCGAAGCAAATTGCAGAAGAACATGGGGCCGAGCTGAAGGTAGACAGCCGTATCGGCGAAGGGACAGCCATGACCATTCTTTTTCAGAAATAAATGGGTCTTTTCTCATCAATTTCTCATTTCCTCCTTATAAAATAGGAAATAGGAAGGAGGCGCTGCATGTCTAGAAAAACGAAAATGGTGCTTGCGCTCGCAGGATGTCTTGCAATTCTTGCGGCCTTTGCAATGCTCATGATCCAAACCATTGATCATAAAATATTAAGTGAAGCAGAAATGAAAAAAATGATCTCAAAAGACTACAATGGAAACATTACACATATTGATCTAATCAACCATAAACAGGACTATACATTGACGCTGGAAAATGCAAATGGCATCTACCAAATCATTGCATCTTCTGCAAGCGGTCAAATGAAAGAAATTAGACAGTTAAAAAGCTATCAGAAGCCGAATGAAAAAAATGCTGAGCTCCAGGCAGAAGAGGCGGCTGTTAAAAAGGTGAGCGGAACCGTCATTCAAAAAAAAGAGACGACAGATCGTTTTATTTTTACCATCCAATCAAAAAAAGAATTGTATCAAGTCGAGGTCGACAAACAGTCATTCAAGGTGCTTGAAGCAGAAAAGAAAAAACCAACCTCTAAAGAAAAGAAGCTCACAAAAATCACTGTCGAGGAAGCCATCCAAATTGCTGTCAAAGAAGTTGGCGGAACAGTGGATGATGCCGATCTTGAAACATTCAGCGGTATGCTCGTATTTGAGGTGGAGCTGGATTTGCCTGACGGCAGAGAGGCAGAGGTACTTGTGAACGCCTATACAGGAGACATTGAGGGCATTACGTACGAAAACTAATCCTTTTCTCATGATATTCTCATCTTTCTTTCCTTCCTTTATCATCTTGTTTTCTTAAGATATAGAAGAAATCAAAAAGAGGAGGAAATGAACATGATGAAAAAAGTACTAGTAGCTACTGCATTAACGGGAACTCTTGTCGCAGGTGGTTTCACACTTCAAGCGCAAAATACAAATCAAACAGCAAACGCCGAGCAAGTCGTGCAAAAGAAATCGTCGTTTGTTTCAAAGAAACAAGCTGAAAAAGCAGCCTTAAAAGTGGTGAAAGGCTATGTAGACGATGTGGATCTTGAGCGTAAAAAAGGAAAATGGGTGTATGAGGTCGAGATTAAAAAAGGCGGCTTTGAATATAAAGTATATGTCGATGCAAAAACTGGAAAAGCGCTGAATGATCCAGTCAAAGAAAAGAAACAGAATGTGAAGATCACGAAAAAACAAGCTGAAAAAATTGCTCTTGCAAAAGTAAAAGGCACAGTCACCGATTCTGATCTAGATAAAGAAAATGGTGTGTACATCTATGAAGTTGAAATCACAACACCTAGCGGCGAAGAAGTTGATTTTGAGATTTCCGCTAAAACGGGCAAAATCCTGAAGCAAGAATGGGATGATTAAGCCATCATCAAACCTTACACTTTCATGTGTAAGGTTTTTTCATTGGGACAAACTACGGGAAAGGAGGCGAGAGAATATGAAGAAAAAAGAAGAAGAGCAGACAATGGATTATGCGGAATACGTTCCGCATCCTGATGGAGAAGGATATGCTTTGTTTTTGCATGATTCCTTTCATCTCCTCTCCCAAGAGGATATGAATCAGCCGGAAGAGGAATAAAAAGACATGAAAGGGCGATGGTAAGAGTTGTCCATCGCTCTTTTTTTGAAAAGTAAGCGAATACATAAGAATACTTGGCATCTTGCTTATTGACATCATTCCGCTTTTTCTGTAATCTCAGTGTGTTAACAATATGAGACTTCGTTAGGTGAGGCTCCTGTATGGAGATACGCTGCTGCCCAAAAATGTCCAAAGACGCCAATGGGTCAACAGAAATCATCGACATAAGGTGATTTTTAATGCAGCTGGATTTTATCCTATGCCATACAGTGCTAAAGCTCTACGATTGAAGGAGCAAGTGTTTATTTTGTCATGCTTACAAAGCGCCTTCATTCGGTTGAAGGTGCTTTTTTATGAGAAAAGGAGGTGTGGGGATGGATCATCCCGATTCGAGACACATAGAGAGTATGTCAAAAGATCAGATTGACGCATCAGACAGAGGAGATCCTGACCCCCGCACATTCTAAGGGATTCGGGTATCTCCTGACTTTGGGGAGGTAACAGCGATGATACAGAACATTACGTACGATGAACTCATTTTAAGAATCATTATTTTGTTAAGAGATGGCAAACGCAAAGAATTCAAAAACATTATGGAAGAACTTCAGCCATATGATATGGCCTATTTATTTAAAGAACTTCCAGAAAAACACCGCGGCCGCTTCCTTAGCTTTTTAACAGTCGATGATGTGACGGAAATGATGGGTGAGCTTGAGCGCGAGTACCAAGAAATTGTGCTTGAAAAAGTAGGGAAAGACAAAGCCACCTTCGTCACAAACAAAATGGATAACGATGACCTAGCCAACTTGTTTGATGAAATGGATGATGAGCTGAAAGATCAGCTTTTATCAAACATGGAGGCAGAGGAATCAAAGGCCGTCCAGCTTCTCATGAATTATCCTGCTGAGACAGCAGGCCGGATTATGACCAACCGGTACGTATGGATTCCTCAGCACTATACGGTTCAGGACGCAGTTGTGAAGCTGAAAAGCTTTGCTGAAATTGCAGAATCGATCAACTATTTATATGTCATTAACGATCAAAAGCAGCTTGTAGGGGTTCTGTCGTACCGTGATCTCATTTTAGGTGAACCAGATGAAAAAGTGCAGGATCTTATGTTTACAAGAGTCATTGCCGTTGGAGCCTTTCAGGATCAGGAAGAAATCGCCAAGCTGATTGAACGGTATGATTTTCTTGCCATTCCTGTCGTGGAAGAGAACAATGTCCTCGTCGGAATCGTCACAGTCGATGATATCATTGATGTCGTCATCCAAGAGGCGGGAGAAGACTATGAGAAGTTCGCAGCCTCCGGTAAAGATATTACATTCGACACGCCCGCTTTTGTTGCAGCATACCGACGTCTCCCGTGGCTCATTTTGCTCTTATTCATTGGGCTGATTTCAGGCAGTATTTTAAATTACTTTGAAGATACCCTTCAGCAAGTCGTCGCTTTAGCCTTCTTCATGCCAATGATTGCTGGGATGACAGGGAATACAGGGACACAGTCGCTAGCGGTCGTCATTAGAGGACTTTCAAAAGAGGAATTAACGAAAAAAACCACTGTACGCCTGATTTTTAGAGAGCTCCGAACAAGTATTTACATTGGGATTGTCTGTTCCATCATTATTACAGTCGTCGCAATGGTGTGGCAGGGCAATATGATTTTAGGTTTTGTTGTCGGGTCCTCACTACTTGCCACACTGATTATTGGAACGATGGCAGGTACGATCGTGCCTATTATTTTACACAGATTAAACGTCGACCCTGCTATTGCATCTGGGCCGCTTATTACAACATTGAATGATATTTTATCACTACTCATCTATTTTGGAATTGCGACAGCGTTCCTCCATACACTTATGTAGCAAGAAGACTGTAAAACATGATGTTTTACAGTCTCAGCGCGCTGACAAACCCTTGCATTCGGTGTCAGTCCTTGCGTGCCGGTGCTCACGAATGTTCAATTCGCTCCGCTCCGGTACTCGTCCTTCCTAGACTTCAAAGGTTTTCAGATCGCGCTGAAAGGTAGACAAAGGACCATCCTTTGTCCACAATCTAAGCCTGTAAAACATGACGTTTTACAGGCTTTTTTTGTATAAAGATTGCATATAGCGCTTCCATCCTTTACATTTTAAGGAGAAGGTGGGAGAGAAACATGAAGAAGTTTTTATTCATTTTGATGTGTTTGCTTTTGCTGAATGCATGTCAAAGGGAAGACGAGGGGAAAGATCGGAGGCTAGTGGCTGCAGAGCATATGCTTGAAGCCATCACTGAAGGAAATAAAAGAAAAATGGAAGACGTCTACGTCGAAGGTGCGGTCCCGAGCCCAAATGACATTCTGAAATTGAAAAAAGAATGGGGCATAGACACACTTTCTTATGAGGACTTTCAATTGGAAGAAGCCAGCATTCATGTGTTCCATGCGAATTATGAAGATGCAAAAACCGGGAAGAAAAAGGCACTTGCCCTCCGGGTGAAAGAAGATCCAGAAAGAGGCGGTGTGCGAATTGACTTTGTAGGGGTTGTTGAAGGGTCTGAGGCATCCTCTAAATAAAAGTCAAGGTATATTTAAAAGGATAGAAGAGCTGACAAAAATTAGCTCTCCTATCCTCTTTTTTATCACAAATCAGTTATACCCATTAACTCCATAAAGTGTGAGAGGGCACTGGTCATGTAAGAATCGCGGCGCCTTATAAACACAGTGGGTACTATTCTATGTGGCTCCGGTAATGGATGACAGGTAAAGCCGCCTTGCACCCGGGATTCAACCATAGATTTTGGTAATACGGTAACTCCCAGTCCGTTTTCAACGCATTTAAGCACGCCCTCTAAAGTACCATATTCCATTACTTTCATAGGAGGATAACCGCTGCTCTCTAGCCATTGCTGCCAACGGCCTAAATAGATGCAATGAGCGAATGACGAGAGCAATGGTTCGTGTAAAATTGATTCTACCTGGAATTGCTCCGAGGAGTAGCTTGTAATCAGGACCAGGGATTCGTCCAATACAGGATACTCCATAATTTCCGGATGAAGAATGGGCCCATCTACCAATGCGCCGTCTACCTTGTAGTTGAGAATCGCGTTAACTTGATCTACTGTAGGTGCCATATACATACTCAATTCTACTTGTGGAAAATTCTTATGATATTCGGCAAAAATTTTTAGCAATCTTGTAGAAGCGGTTGACTCTATAGATCCAATGTGTAAAGTTCCCCGCGGAGTAGAGGAAAGCTTTACTGCCTCTATCGCTTCTTCGAAATCGTAGAGTAATTTGTTTACATAGGGCAATAGTTCGCGTCCTGCAGGTGTTAAAGATATCTTCTTATGATATCGATAGAGAAGAGGAACTCCTAATTCTTGTTCAAGACGTTGGATTCGTGCAGTAACATTGGACTGCACATAATTCAATTTCTGTGCCGCTTTTGTGATGCTTTGTTCAATTGCAACGGCTTTAAACACTTCCAAAGATTTAATATCCAAAATAACTCTCCTTTTGCATCACAAATTGTGATCAACTATACATTATTTTTTGATTTTACGTGATCCAACGGAATAAGTAAACTTAAAGATATAAGAGGTTGATGCTATTTGTGTCCCTTGGTATCTGATCATGAGGAGGATGGTGAGGTAGGGAATTTTATCTGGGAAAAGAAAAACAGACGTTTCCAATGAATGAGGAGGAAATCTATTGATTTCAAAGACGAATGTCCAAGAGAAATTTTTAAAAATAAATGATTATTGGAATCCTAGAATAAGCGGAGAATTGAACGATTCATACATTAAGATGGTAAAAGTTAAAGGTGAATTCATTTGGCATCACCATGATGAAGAGGATGAAATGTTTTTTGTATGTAAAGGGAAGCTGGTCATCCGTTTCAGGGATAAAGAAATAGTTCTTAATGAAGGGGAGTTTATTGTGATTCCTAAAGGAATTGAACATCAGCCAATTGCTGAAGAAGAAGTTCATTTGTTATTAATTGAACCTAAAACGACTCTAAACACTGGGAATGTGGTCAATGAACGAACCGTTTCGATTCCTGAACGAATCGATGAACACTAACTCGTTGCACTTAACAGGTGCGTTAGTTAAAAAAGAGGCAGCAATCGCTGTCTCTTTTTCATTCAGCAATTGCAACAATCAATACGAACAAAGCTTTGATTTTAAAGAGTAAGCGATTCTTTTTTGTTTAACGATTTTTATACCGAAAGTGTGCATTAATCTGGCCTTCAAGCATTTTTTTCTTAAATTGTCCGCTTTTTAGCGCTTGTTCTTTTTTCTTCATGTCTTTTAAAATTTCAGCTGTCTGCACACCGTCTTCCCGTTTATTGGCGATGTCCATTAAACGTTCAACATCTGCAAAAGAATATTTCCGTGTGCCTCTTGTTGAGCGCTGGGGGTAAATGAGTTTACGTTCCTCATAATATCGGATTTGCCTGACGGAAAGCCCTGTTAACTCACTGACAATCCCGATTGAAATGACTTTTTTATCTTTATAAGATACATCTTCCTGCGTCATATACTCACCCCTGCAAGTCTTTTCTTCATATTATATAGAACGAGAAGTAAAAAAACCTATCGTTTGTTAGAAAATATAACACAAAAACGAAAAAAATGAAAAAACTATGGAAGGAAAGATAACAGGTAATGTGCAATGCATCTTACGTCGGCATATAATCATGGTGAGTTGACATAGGAGGAGGAGCATATAATGGAGCAAGCACAGATCATTCGTATGGCAAAAGAAATCATCGCATTAGATGTGAAGAGGGATGAATTGCTCGAGCAATTCATGCAGGCTGCAGGTCAGAATGCACATGCGCTTCTAAGAGCCATGCAAAATGATTTGTATAAGAGGTCTTCATAAGCACCCGATCCAAATCACTTGATAGGAGGGGATAATCGGTGCGGCGTATATTAAAAGAAGCTTTAGCAAAAGAAAGACATTATTATACGAAGCAGCTATGTTCATTGGGGGTTTACAGCCCTGATGCGGCCAAGAACATGACAATTAGTGACTTAAAAAAAGAGTATCATTTCTTTTTCAACAAAACAGAGCGCTGTTTGTAAAAATCCCTTGAAATGTGCGTATGTCACATAAAGGGTTCTTTTTTTGTGTTTAATATTATAGCAATATTGAATTTTGTAGAAATTTGGCGAATGAAGTGCAAGAAACCATAGATTCTTTACAGATTATGTTAAAGTGTGTCGCATCTTGATGGTTTGCTGAAAAAGCTTTTTTTCGAGATGATTGTGAAAAATAAGAAGGATTTTAAAAGTTTATATCGAAAACTTATACATAACACGAATGGAGTCACTTATGTGGTTGAAAGGTTTTCAAAAACGTACTTCTATTTTTTACGAAAGGCTCCAACTGCACCGCAAGACAGCCTTGAAGTTAAAAAAATATTATAAGAGGTAGATATGTGATGAGACTATCGTTTAATGAAGAAGAAGTAGAACGCTCAATGACGCTTTACAAGGTTTTTGCAAGAGCATTTAAAAGCGTTTCAGAACACAGTATTAGAGACAGCAAAGAGCATGGGTTTAATCCAACTGAATTTGCCGTACTTGAATTACTGTACACGAGAGGTGCTCAAAAGCTTCAGCAAATCGGCTCAAGACTCCTGCTTGTCAGCGGGAATGTGACGTACGTAATTGACAAATTAGAACGAAATGGTTTCATTGAAAGAGAACAGGACCCCAAGGATAAACGTTCGGTTTATGCCCATTTAACGGATAAAGGGCGAAGCTATCTTGACAAGATTTATCCGATCCACTCTCTTCGGATTGCGCGTGCATTCTCTGGTCTGACGCGTGAAGAACAAGAGCAACTGATTAGTCTATTGAAAAAAGCAGGTATTCACAGTCAGCATTTATTATTTAGATAAAACGAAAAGGTGCCATGATTGGCACCTTTTCAATTGTGGACAAAGGGCTAAAGTGATCTTTATTTTAGCCCTTTGTCTTCTTCTCAGTTCTCAGCTCAGCGTGACAGAAAACCTTTGAAGTCTAGGAAGGACGAGTACCGGAGCGGAGCGAATTGAGCATTCGTGAGCACCGGAACGCAGGACTGACACCGAATGCGAGGGTTTGTCTGCACGCTGGAAGGTGCCATGATTGGCACCTTTTTTATGTATCAAGATGCGCCGGATAGGCGATGAATTTTTCAATATCGCTTGCTGGCAGCGGCTTGGCATAATAGAACCCTTGCAGGTCGTCACAGCCCTGGGCAGATAATAGCTGGGCCTGTGCAAATGTTTCAACACCTTCTGCTATCACTTCGAGAGATAATTGGTGTCCCATCGCTATAATAGCCCCTGTAATCTGTTCTGACTTTGAATCACTTAAAATATCCTCAATAAAGGATTTATCAATTTTCAGCCGATGAATAGGTAAATCCTTTAAATAGCTTAAGGAGCTGTGGCCTGTACCGAAATCATCAATACTAATGCGGACGCCAAGCTGTTTTAGCGATGTCAGCACTTGTTTTGATTGCTTGATATTGTCCATTGTCATACTTTCTGTGACTTCAAGCTCCAAGAGGGACGGTTTCAGGTCGTATTTTTTCAGTGTCAGCTTGATCAAATCAATTAAGTCTTCAGAATTGAATTGTTTCGCAGATAAATTCACAGCCACAGGGATCTTTAGCCCATCGTCATACCACCTTTTTGCCTGCTTGCCAGCCGTATCAATGACCCATCTGCCAATATCGATGATCAGTCCTGATTCCTCTGCCAGCTCAATAAAAGCCTCAGGTGACTTTAAGGAACCATCTGGTGCCTTCATTCTTAAAAGGGCTTCAACCCCAGTCATCTTTCTTGTTTTGGCACTGACTTGCGGCTGGTAGTGAAGGACAAATTGTTCTCTTTGAATGGCATCCCTCAGCTCCAGCTCCCGGTTTAACCTGTCCTCACTCAATCTTTCCATGGATTCGGTAAAGAACTCATAACGGCTTTGCTTATGTTTTTTGGATAAATACATGGCCATATCGGCTTTTCTCATCAGCTCCATTCCGTCTTTGCCATTTTGCGGAGAGATAGCGATTCCAATGCTGATGGATGTAATGAGTTGATGGTTCTGGATGAAAAAAGGACGTTCAAATTGATGAATGATATTTTTAGAAAATTGTTCGACTTTATATGTATCATGATCCATGTGAGGAAAGATCATTAAAAATTCATCGCCGCCAAGTCTTGCGATAAAGCCATTGTCCGGTAAACATTGTGTCAGTCTATTTGCGGCAGCTTTCAGCAGTAAATCTCCGATGTTATGCCCAAGTGCATCATTAATAATTTTAAAACGATTTAAGTCAAGAAACAGAACCGCTGTTGATGTTTTTGACTTTTCTTGAGCGGAGAGAACATCATTTAAATGATTAATGCCGTGGCGGCGGTTAGGAAGCTCTGTTAATGCATCATAATGTGCCATCACATGAATTTCTTTTTCTGCTATCCGCTGCTGCGTTAAATCTTTTAAAACAAGATAAATGCTGTCGAGTGAATTGTTTACATGGACAGGTATGTAAGTGACATGATAATAATAAAAACGATCTGCTGCTTTCAGTTCTGCTTCGCGTGTAATAGCTTTTTTTGACTGAGAAATAAATTCTTCCCACAATTCAGTAGGCATCACATATTGGCTGACATCATCACCAATCTTAGAATTGCACAACTCTAAGATTTGTTTACCTGAGTCATTTGCAGAAAGCACCTTTCGATGGACAGATAACACGATAATACCGTCTATATTATGCTTAATCAGCGATTGAAACCGCTGTTCATTTTCCTTCAGCTGATCTGACTGTGTCATGATCCGGTGATCAATATAGGCACCAAAGATCATCAGCGTTTGGACAATCAGTGTCATCAATCCGATGAAAAGCGACAGACTGAATGGCGACATTTCAAAAAAACCACCTTCAGCGGCCTGTCCATTTGTATGATAAAACATGGTAGAGGCAGCCATACCAGTATAATGCATACCTGCTATAGCACCGCCCATCAACATTGAACCAAGACCCTTTAAAAGATAATTCTCCCGTTTACTTTTAGTGCGGTCAACACGAAAGAAGAGCTTCAGTGAGAAGTAGGAGGTAATGGCAGCAATGAAAAACGAAAGAAAAAAGAGGACTGGATCATAGCTGATTGAGACATTGGCCATTGATTCCATTCCAAGATAATGCATGCTGCAAATAGCTGAACCCATGGTGATTGAACTAATGAGCAGCCGTCTTCTAGAGAGCTGCTTTTGAATGCATATTGAAAAAGCGATCAAGGATCCGATAAATGAGGCCAAAATCGATAAAATCAGTAAGTATGTATCATATGTGATGCCAACACGCATTTGAAATGCCATCATGCCAATAAAATGCATCGACCATATCCCCATTCCCATGATCATTGCACCAATGAGCAGCCATACCTTTTTCTTTGCACCGCTTGATTGTGCTACCCTGCTGGCTATATGAAGAGCTGAGTAGGAGGCAACAGCGGCGACAGCGATTGACAGAAAGACAAGCCATCCATTGTAGCTTCCTGTTAAATGGGTCATGTAAGAAAACCTCCAGTACTTTAAAACAGACATATACTTAATATATCGGATCGAACGGCTTCTGTGTTCACCTTTCCTTCACTTAAATACAATAATCAACGTTTTTTTCACCCTTCTTTTATAGTAAAATCAAATTTAATGTAAAAAAACGACGAAAAGCGAATCGTTTCTTCGGTTTTATTCGTTTAATATATGGTGTGATTCTAAAAGAGATAGAATCAGTCAAATGATTATGTTTGAAAGGGATTGATAAACATCGAAGATTTTATTATTTCTTTAGCTGATGCCTTTAAGAACTTGTCATACTTTGGCATCTTCCTCGCATTATGCATTGAATTTGTACCTGCTGAAGTGGTTTTGCCTCTTGCGGGTTACTGGGTCTCAGAAGGGGACATGGCTTTTATCGGTGTTGTGGCGGCCGGCTCCATTGGCGGCGTGGCTGGTCCTTTGACCTTGTACTGGTTAGGGCGTTATGGCGGCAGACCCTTTTTAAATAAATATGGAAAGTACTTTTTTATAAAACCTGAGTCGCTTGATAAATCTGATGCTTTCTTTGAAAAGCATGGCGGATTCGTCGCATTCAGCGGCCGGTTCATACCAGGGGTCAGAACACTTATCTCCATCCCGTGCGGTATTGCCAAGATGAATGTGTGGGTCTTTTGCCTGTATACGTTTTTGGCCATTACACCAATTACGTTTGTGTATGTGTATCTTGGATTTATGCTCGGAGAGAACTGGAAAGAGGTTGGCGCCATCTTAGATCCATATCTTTTACCAATTGGGATCGGTGTGGTGTTATTGTTTGTTCTCTACTTATTGCTAAAACGAAGAAAAAGAAAAACAGAAACGCCAACTGCCTAATCAATGGATCGAAGTGAATTTCACCTGTTGACAATCCAGTGTCTATTGATTAAGATATAAGTAATCTAAATATTCTAAATCCCGCCAAAGGGGAGTAGCGTCCGGTTTTTACCGGAAACAAAGTCGTCATTACATGGACTGATGTTCATCGGCTTTGTTGGCATGATTCTACATAACACATGTCTAGCAAGACCTTTGCCATTACAGGCAAAGGTCTTTTTTGCATTCATAAGCCTTTGTCTGTTGTGGGACAATAGATAAAAACAAGGAGGAATGATGATGGATGCAGCCATTATTTTAGAGTACGGGTGGGTTCTACTCGTACTGATTGGATTAGAAGGGATTTTAGCAGCTGATAACGCGCTGGTCATGGCCGTGATGGTCAAACACCTTCCTGAAAAACAAAGAAAAAAGGCACTGTTTTACGGACTTGCAGGTGCGTTTGTCATGCGATTTGGTTCTCTGTTTCTTATTTCGTTTTTAGTGGATGTATGGCAAGTTCAAGCCATTGGCGCAATTTATCTTCTTTATATTTCCATTCACCATATTTTAAAATCGCACGTATTTAAGAAAAAGGAAACTGAAACAAATATGAAACAAAGCGGCTTCTGGGCAACAGTCGTGAAAGTAGAGCTTGCCGACATTGCTTTTGCTGTTGATTCCATTTTAGCGGCAGTCGCTTTAGCTGTGACACTGCCGAAAACAAGTCTTCCGCAAATCGGTGGACTCGATGGCGGTCAATTTATTGTCATTCTTTTAGGCGGTATATTGTTGCTTGTTATTATGCGATTTGCAGCAACGGTCTTTGTGAAACTGCTCAAAACAAGACCGAGCCTAGAAACAGCAGCATTTGTCATTGTCGGATGGGTGGGTGTGAAGCTCACGCTTTATACACTGTCACATCCAGCCATTGGGGTCGTATCGTCTCATTTTATCCATTCAGCATTATGGAAAATCATTTTCTGGACCGTGCTTCTCGCAATTGCAGCATTTGGCTGGTTTTTATCAAGTCCATCAAGAAAAGGCGGGCAGGAAAACGAGGAGAAACAAGAGGCACGCCTGGGAGAGTAGTTTTTTTGAAAGAAATATCATTTCATTTTCATAACACGTATATTACAAATAAGGGGGAGATACCCCCTTATTTCTTTGCTTTTAGACGAAACATTGTAAAGTAGATGATGACATACATGTCATAATTGAGTAACAGGAAATGAATTCCTCATTTCTTCCTTTGCGCTTCCCTCATAAATTAGCTATCATAAATGAGTAATATAGGGAGAACTGAGGTGAAACCATTGCTTAGCCTTTTGTTTAAAAAAGGAAAGAAAAAGCAAACATTAGAGCAGTCGGCTATCAGTATTCAACAAGGTGATAGCGAACTGCAAAATGCATTAATAGAGCAATACAAACCATTTGTCGCTAAGACGGTTTCATCCGTTTGTAAACGATATATAGATGAAAAAGATGATGAATTCAGCATAGGCTTAATTGCCTTTAATGAAGCGATAGAAAAATACTCTGCCGAAAAAGGAAACTCACTGCTTGCTTTCGCAGAATTAATTATTAAAAGAAAAGTGATTGACTATATTCGAAAAGAAGCAAGAAATGCGCCAACGGTTCAAATGGACCTGCAAGAAAGTGAGAATGGTGAATACTCTCAAAGCATGATTGAAGCAGAGCTCTCTGCAAATGAATATAGGCGTTTAATTGAACAAGAACATAGAAGAGAAGAGATTGAACATTTTAAAGAACGACTGAAAGTATACGGTCTCACGTTTCAAGAGCTGCTTGAGCATTCACCAAAGCATGCAGATGCCAGGCAAAATGCCATTAAAGTAGCCCATACACTCGTTGAACACGATGAGCTGAGAACGATTTTATTTCAGAAAAAACAATTGCCGGTCAAACAGCTGGAAAAGCTAGTGGAAGTCAGCCGCAAAACGATTGAGAGAAATAGAAAATATATCATTGCGATGGCGATCATTATGACAGGTGATTATGTGTATTTGAAAGATTACCTTAAAGGGGTGCTTAATTCATGAGAAGAGGCATTATAGTAGAGAAAAACAAAAAATATGTCACGCTGCTGACCCCTGATGGACAATTTCTGCGGACAAAATATGAAGAGCAAAACTATGAAATCGGCCAAGAAGTGACATTTCCAAATGAATCACGTCTTGAAAGAAAAAGAGCCGGTTTTTTTGACCTGCTTCGTTTACGTCCGTTAAATGCAGGAATTCTATCAATAGCAGCGATTATTGTCGTAATTTTTACTATGATGCCATCTTTCTCAAGTCAAAAAGCATATGCGTATATGACAATTGACATTAACCCAAGCTTTGAGCTGAAGCTTGATCACAATTATCAAGTGATCGGTGTCACACCGCTGAATAAAGATGCGAAGCAAGTACTGGCGAGTATGAAGGATTTAGAAAAAAACGACATGACCAAAGTCGTGCAGGAAATTATAGATGACTGTGACAAAAAAGGATATGTGAACGACTCTAAAAGTATTTATATTTCAACCGTTTATGAAAACAAGCAGGACAATACATATAAAACAAACGTAAAAAGCAAAATTAACACCATTTCTGGTGAATATCAAAAACGCAATTATAAGCTGGAAACTGTGGAAAGTGACCTGGAAACAAGGGAGAAAGCTCAAAAGGCAGGCATTTCAACAGGAACATATATTAGAAATCAAGAAATGCAAGACAAAGAACATGAAGATATCAAAAAGGATGAAGACGCAGCAGAGAACGATGCTGTGAAGGAAGAAGATCCTAAGAAACATGATGAAGAACAAGCAGATCAAGACAAACAAGAAGACGTAAAAACAGACGATGGCAAAGAGATGCAGCCAGATCAAGAGGCTCCAGAAGCTGAGGACAAAGAGCAGAAGGAAGCAGAGAGGGAAGAGCAAGGATCTGTTCAAAAGCCTCAAAAACCTGAGGATGAAAGCAAAGACAACAAAATAAAGGAAGAAAAGGTTCCTTCTTTCGATAAAGAGCAAAAAAAAAATCACTCAACTGATCGTGATGAAAGAAGACACTGGAACGGACCATCACGTGGTGATGCGGAAAAACACGCAAAAAAAAACGGCAGGGATCTGAACAATCCTTCCGCTGAACAAAAAAGAGAACATGCAAAGCAAAAAGGGAAAGGTGCACCGTTTCCTTATCGCGAGAACCGGCATGAGCACACATATGAACAATAAAAAAACGCCAGAATAGCTCCGGCGTATTTCACCATGTCATGATTTAGATTGATTGCCCATTTGTGATTGAGCTTGTTGAACGAGTCTTTTTGTGATTTCACCACCAACAGAACCGTTAGCACGTGAGACTGTATCTGAACCGAGAGTGACGCCAAATTCTTGCGCGATCTCGTATTTAAATTGATCTAAAGCTTGTTCTACTCCAGGAACAAGAAGTTGATTTCGATTTGCCATGTCATATTCCTCCTTTCACCTCATGTTTGTTGCGCCTTCTTATTTTGAAAAAAACGGCGTGCAATTATGCTGGCAATTGCTGTACAAAAAAGCCGAGGTGATGGAAGTCACCTCGGTTGTTATTCATCCCTTATTCAGCTGCAGCGTATTATACATCATTTCTTGAGCTGTGCTTTGCAAATGAGAAGTAAAGACAGAGAAGACGGTAGAACTGATAATCCCTTTAATCAAATGCCATTGGCTCTTCGTCAATTCTGTAAACTCGTCATGGAGCTTGTCTGTCTGCTCCTCGGTTATTTCTCGTAAATTTGTTTCCTTTAATGGAAATTGTGTATGGTGATAAATAAAATCAAGGACGTGCGCATATGCTTCATAAAAACGGATTGGACTAATAATATCATCTGTTCGATCTGTGATGGTGTTAAATAACGCAGATAAGATCACACGAATGGTATCGAAGTCAAAAACTGATTTTAAATCCCTGACAATTAATAAAATAACGACCTGATCAATAGAGTATTTTTTGCCAAGCTCTGGATGGCCAATCATATCTTTAATATCACGTTTGATCCAATTTTGAATCGCCGTCGATTTAAGAGAAGTCAGCTCACACAAGTTGCCAAGCTCAACAATTTCATTTGTAGACAGACCATGCTCTGATTTTTGCTTCCGCCGTTCAAGCTTCTCAAAAAAAGACGGGATCTTTAATTCATCATAGTCATGATCCTTGCCATTTTTTACAGATAGTTTCAAAAGCTGAAGCGGAGTCAGATCTCCCTCTCCTTTTAGAGAATACAGAAGTCTTGTCATGTCAATTCTCGTTAATTTAAAAGTAACCATGTTCCACCTCATTTGTACGTCAAAACGTGATTATTGATCTAATTCAACATCATAGTCTCTTTTTGATGAAAATGCAAAATAAACTCAAAATCAAAGCCGGCGCGTCACAATTTGTTCACTTTTATGCTGGGGCAAATGTCGTAAATATTGATGTGACGGGGCTTTAGCCGTTATGATAAACAGAGAAAGTGATTCCTTTTTCCTTGCAATTTGAGACGTTTATTTTTATAATTTTATTAATAAGTTCATTTGAACTTAATATGACAGCGGAGGTTATGTATGGGTAAGAGAATATTTCTGTTTATATTAACGAACATTCTTGTTATCACTACGATTGGTATTGTACTGTCGGTTATTAGTGCAGCAACTGGTGTTGGTTCTTATATAGGAGCAGACGGTGGAATTAATTTTGTTGCACTGCTTGTATTCAGTGCAGTTGTTGGTTTTGTTGGCTCGTTTATGTCACTTGCAATGTCTCGTTGGATGGCAAAAATGATGATGGGTGTACGTGTGTTAAATCCAGAAAAGGATTCATTAACATATGATGAGCAGCAGCTTGTTGACCGCGTGCACAGACTTTCAAGAGCAGCAGGCCTTTCTAAAATGCCTGAGGTTGGTATTTATCAATCATCTGAAGTCAATGCATTTGCAACAGGTCCTTCGAAGAGAAGATCACTTGTTGCGGTATCAACTGGATTGCTTCATGAAATGGATGATGCAGCAGTTGAAGGTGTAATCGCCCACGAAGTCGCTCACGTTGCAAATGGTGACATGGTGACGATGACGCTGCTTCAAGGAATCGTCAACACGTTCGTTGTCTTCCTTTCAAGAATTGCGGCATGGATCGCAAGCCGTTTTGTTTCACGTGAAGAGCTTGTGCCGATTGTTCACTTTATCGCTGTGATTGTTTTCCAAATCATTTTCTCTATCCTAGGAAGTCTTGTCGTGTTTGCATATTCTAGACACCGTGAATTCCATGCAGACCGCGGCGGAGCCGACCTTGCGGGTAAAGATAAAATGATTCATGCGCTTCGTTCACTTGAGGCGTACACGTCAAGAATCAAAGATGATGATCAAACAGCAGTCGCTACGCTAAAAATCAGCGGTAAACGAAAAGCTTCTCTTTTCTCAACACACCCTGATTTAAACGAAAGAATCAGAAGACTGGAAGCAAAATAAGAAGGACGAAAAGACATTCTTTTACAGGATGTCTTTTTTCTTTTTGATGAAAAAGAAAATAAAGCATAAAATAGCTTTAAAATCATGTCTCTTTTCATTAAAATGATAAAGGTATTCGAAAAGATAGATAAAAGAAGGAATGACAATGAATCCTATAAAAAAGCTAATTGACCGGCTGTCAGCGTTTCAGTTGATTGCCCTTTATTATTTTCTTGCTGTAACCGTGTCGCTTATTCTTCTCAGCCTTCCAGTGGCTCATCAAGAGGGAGTCAAATGGACATTCATTGATGCCTTATTCACAGCGGTGAGCGCTGTAAGTGTCACAGGACTGACTGTTGTCGACACCTCACAAACATTTAGTGTCACAGGGATGTGGATCCTTGCGTTTGTTCTGCAAATCGGAGGCATTGGCATTATGACACTCGGTACCTTCGTATGGCTTGTCATGCGAAAAAGAATTGGGATTAAAGAAAGAAAACTTATCATGGCAGATCAAAACCAGAGCAATTTATCTGGAATTGTAAAACTAATGAAGCAGGTCTTATATTTAATTTTACTGATTGAGTTTGTCGGCGGGCTGATATTAAGCATGTATTTTCTCAAATATTATGATGTGCAAGGAGCTTTCTTACATGGCTTCTTCTCGAGTATTAGTGCGACAACCAATGGGGGCTTCGATATTACGGGGAGCTCGCTTATCCCTTACAAAGATGATTATTTCGTCCAGTTTATTACAATGCTGCTGATCATCTTTGGAGCGATTGGTTTTCCTGTGCTCGTGGAAGTGAAGGATTATTTGTTCAATCAGGACCGAAAGCACGCATCGTTCTCATTGTTTACAAAAATCACAACGCTCACGTTTGGCGGTCTTGTCGTTGTTGGAGCGCTTGGAATCTATGCACTTGAAGCCGGGTTTAGCTTCGTAGGGAAAAGCTGGCACGAAATCTTGTTTTACTCTTTGTTTCAATCGACTGCAACAAGAAGCGGGGGGCTGACAACGTTAGATATTACGCAGCTGACCGAACCGACGCTTTTATTTTTATGTATGCTCATGTTTATCGGGGCTTCCCCAAGCTCTGTGGGGGGCGGAATTCGGACAACTACGTTTGCCCTTAATTTACTCGCATTGTTTCATTATGCTAGGGGAAATAAGTCCATAAAAATCTTCAAGAGGGAGCTTCATCAAGCGGATATTAATAAATCCCTTATGGTGACCATGATGGCCTTTATTTTGGTTTTTGGCGCTACGTTCCTGTTATCCTTAACAGAGCATAATACACTTCTTGAAAATTTATTTGAAGTTTGCTCTGCTTTCGGAACAACGGGACTGTCGCTTGGGATTACATCAGATCTCACTGTGTTTGGTAAATGTATCATCATGGTTGTCATGTTTATTGGACGGATCGGTATTCCAAGCTTTTTATATTTAATCGGCCGAAGAGAAAGCGAAGCGAATTATCATTATCCGAAAGAGCGCGTCATCATTGGCTAAACAGCATTCAATTTGAATGCTGTTTTTTTATTTCCATTATCTAACTGGCTAAATCACATGGGATGTTCGCAATCTATAGGTAAGAGGTGAACGAGACGTGCTGGATGTGTTATGGAAAGCAATTGTCATGCTGCTAGTTGGTACCTTGCTGCTGAGAATAGCAGGGCCTAAATCCATTAGTCAATTAACTGTACAACAAACAGTGATTATGATTTCAATCGGATCGATTATTATCCAACCCTTTATTGAGCATAATTTACTTGAAACCATTTATGCAGCTACCATCTTTATTGTGGCACTTGTCATTATGGAAAAACTGTCGATTCAATCTGATTTCTTTGAAAAGTTGCTTTCAGGCAAATCGGTCGTGATTTTACAGGATGGCGAAATGCTTGATCATAAGCTGAAGAAAACAAGGCTCACAAGGGACGAATTTAGAATGCGTTTAAAGCAGCAAGGCATCACTGACATCAGCAGTCTCAAAAAAGCCACGCTAGAAGCCAATGGACAAATTGGCTATGAGTTAAAACCTGAGGAAAAGCCAGTGACGGTCAAGCAGATGAAGGAATTCCTTGACCAATTAAGAGAAGAACTAAACCTGCCAAAAAAGGACTGAATTCAGATGAAAAGAAAAGCAGCGAAAAATGAAGCATTAACAAATAATATGACACCGACAGAAAGCATGGCACATGATCAAGGGCAAACCCAATTTGACGAACAATCAAGAGATCGTCAGGCAAACCGTAATTCTCATAAAGGGAAACAAGGGGGAGCATCTCGTGACTAAGAAGCATATGAAGAGCAAAGAGATGAAGGATCATAAAAAGCCGATGGACCCAGATATTTTAGAAGAGGAATTTGGCAGTGAGCTTGGAGATATCAACAGCAGCAAATGGATTGATACGTTGATGAAGCCAAAGAAAGATGCTGCATGTAAACAGAATAAGAAATAGAAAAAACGATCCAATAAGGATCGTTTTTTATTTGATATAACTCCCTTGCCTGCCGGTGATCGTTCGCATGAAGTTGTTCATTTTGAGCTCAATCACTGGCTGTGCAACGGTTTTAACAAAAGTGCTAGACAGGGTAAAGGTTAACAGAATGGTCAGCAGCAATAAAATAAGAACACTTGCTGCATTTAGCGCCCAGTCATCAAACCAAGTGGTTCTTAGCAGCTTGATCACAAAGCCATGTAATAAATAAACATATAACGTTCTTGTTCCCCATTTTGTAAAGAAGAAACGGCGTGTTGGAACTAATGCAAAGAAGCTGAATGTAGCACCAAATGCAAGCAAATACCAAGCCATTCGTTTCATCGCCGCAATCATTCCTTCATCTCCTAGAGAAGCATACGACTTTGAGCCAAATAAGAAGGAATAATCAAATTCATAGAAGTAGCAAAACAGGAAGACAGCAATCAATACAAAAAGTGCTGCCAGTTTTCCTTTGCTTGTACGAATGAATTCAAAATGCTGCTTTTTTAAATAAAATCCAGCTAAAAACATAGGCAAAAAGACAAACGTACGTGATAAGCTGAGTGTATTGCTGATGCTGTCCACATAACCGACAAGTAATGCAATCGATAAACTGACGATCATCGCCCAGTGGAACGGTAGTTTTGAAAAAGGAATAAGCAGCAAATTCCAAAAGAATAAACTAATTAAAAACCATAAGGACCATTGCGGATCAATTGGATTTAAATTGGTTATGCTTTGATCCTGTAATAGGTAATAGTAAACCGAATAGATCACCTGAAAGATTAAATATGGGATGATCAGCTTAACGGCGACTTTTTTCATAAAGCCCGGTTTTCTAAAACCTTTTGCAAAAAAGCCAGAAACTAAAATAAAGGCGGGCATGTGAAAGGTATAAATAAACTTGTATAAATAGAGCATCCAGTCATTATCGTGAATGAATGATCGTAACAAATGACCAAAAACAACTAGAAAAATCAGAAGGAATTTTGCATTATCAAAATAACTATCTCGTGAAGATGCCATAACATCACCTTTCCTGCTCGATTTCAAACATAAATGTTCTAAGTGCACTGTTCCCTTATTTGCCCCATTCTAAAATACATTTTCGCTTAATTCGCTATTTGATGTGAAATTGTAGAACGGTTGTAAAAGAAGCGTAAGAAAAGTGAATTGTTATACAATCCTGTCATCCAAATGAAATAAATGAGACAGTCTTCGTGTAAAAAGTTATCTTTTTTTATGAGTCGAATGAAGGAACAATGAAAATATTGTAGAAATATTGTAGAGGAATGAGGCTGGAAAAGGAGTGTAAGAGAATGACTGAAACGCTCGATGGCAATAGATTAACCCCTGCAGGAGATATCAGAAAATTAGAAAAAGAGAACGAATATTTGCGAACTGAGTTGATGCAGCAAAAAATGCTGTTAAATAAGACGCTAGATGCCATTTTTATATTTGATCAACACCTCAACATCATCCAAGCCAACGAAGCAACATGCAGGCTTGTACAGACACCGAAAGAAGACCTCCTCAATAAATCCGTTCTAGATTTCCTATACGGCATCCCGAAAGATAAAGTTGAATGCTCACTCGATCTATTTTTTCGAAAAGGTACGTTAAAAAGAGAAATCTCCATTCAGCTTGAAAGTGGTGAAACAAAATACATTGAATTTGTCGCAGAGCATGACACGATGAATCAGCAATATATAGTGGTCATGCGAGACATTTCTTCAAAGAAAATATTAGAACGAGAACGCTCCATGAATGAGCAGCTGTTCAAAGATTTGTTTGACCGAGCCATTGACGGGATGGTCATATTTGATCAGGATGGCTGCATGATTGATGCGAATCATTCTTTTTGTCAGAGCTTTGAGCTGCAAAAGACTGATTTAACCGATCGGTATTTGCATGAATTTGTTGAAGGAGATAATCTTCCAGCTTTGCAGCATCTTTTAACGTCACTTAAAGAAACAGGGAAAGCAAAAGGGGAGCTTCCTGTTACCCTTCAATCTGGCCAGCAAAAATTATTCGAACTCACCATTACATCAAATGTGATGAGTGGTTTTTATATGTCCATCATGCGGGATATTACAGAAAAAAGACTGATGGAAGAGAAACTGTTAAAAAGTGAAGAACGCTTTAGAGAAATTTTCGAAAATGCAATGGATGCCATCATCATATGGGCGGATGATGGAGAGATTGTGAGAGCCAATGAATCAGCCTGTCGAATTTTTGAATTACCGATGCACTCGCTGATTGGCAAAAAACTTACCGACTTTCTCGTCAAATCTGATAAGAGATATAGACCAACAAGAAGACGCTATATCCGCAATCATGAAATAAGGGAAGAGCTATTGTTCAAAATGGCAAATGGGCAGTATAAAGAGCTTGAGTTTACATCAAAACATGCGGTATTAGAAGGACAGCACCTAACCATTTTACGTAATGTAAGTGATCGAAAAAGAATGGAGCAGGAACTGCGCGAAAGTGAGCTCAAATTCCGTAAAGTATTTAATGGGTCAATGGACGGCATTGTTCTTTTTGATAATCAATACCGAATCATTGAAGTCAATCCATCTGCAAGCGAGCTGCTTCAATTGAAGGACGATCATTTAACAGAAATGAATCTTTTCCACATCCTTGCCCCTTATCAAATTGAAAATTTGGCTCAACCAGCCGAGGCGATGTCATTAGATGAAATGGACAATGAGGTTCCGTTTGTACTGAACCATCCAGATCAGCGTATACTGGAATTCTCTTTTAAACGTAACATTATCCATAATATGAATTTGGCCATCTTTAGAGATGTGACAGAGCGGAAGGAATTAGAAGAGCGGGTGAGAAAATCAGATACCCTTCATGTGGTCGGAGAGCTTGCTGCTGGAATTGCTCATGAAATTAGAAACCCGATGACAGCATTAAAAGGCTTCATTCAGCTATTAAAAGGAAATATTGAAGGGGAGTATTCGCTCTATTTTAATGTCATCACATCAGAGCTGAAAAGAATAGAATCCATCATCACTGAATTTTTGATTTTAGCGAAACCGCAAGCCATTGTATATGAAGAAAAAAATGTGGTGCAAATTGTGAAGGATACGATGGATCTCCTGCACGCACAAGCGAATCTTGGCAATGTTCAAATGCATCTCAATGTGCTGGACGAGATACCACTGATATATTGTGAACAAAACCAATTAAAGCAGGTCTTTATTAACATTTTAAAAAATGCAATTGAAGTCATGCCGCGCAAAGGAAATGTCTATGTGAGCATTCAGCGAAAGGGCGAGGAGCATATTGTCATTTCACTTCGTGATGAAGGCTGCGGAATGGCGGAGGATAAGCTAAAGCGTCTAGGTGAGCCTTTTTATACAACGAAAGAAAGAGGAACTGGACTTGGGTTAATGGTTAGTTATAAAATTATTGAAGAGCATCAAGGAACCATTGAGGTAGAAAGTGAGGAAGGCGTAGGAACCGTCTTCCATCTCACGCTTCCACTAAGGCAGCAGAAACAAGAAGGAGAGCAGTAACGTGTATTATACCGTCTATCACGCACCCATCGGGGCATTATACATACTAGAAAAGGACGGTGCCATCATCGAGGTGATGTTTGATGATAAGCCGTTTTTAGCAAAAAAGCAGGCAGTGAATCTAAAGCAAGCAGATACGCCTGTCTTACAAGAAGCGAAAAAGCAGCTAGATGAATATTTCAAGGGAGAGCGTCAAGTGTTCGATCTCCCGCTCAAGCAAACAGGTTCTCCGTTCCAAGAGCAGGTGTGGGGAGCATTGTCGGCCATTCCATATGGTGAATCAAAAAGCTATGCAGACATTGCAGAAGCGATAGGCAATCCCAAGGCTGTAAGAGCCATCGGACAAGCTAACAGACGAAATGCATTACCTATTTTTATTCCGTGTCACAGGGTGATTGGAAAAGACCGGTCTCTGACGGGCTATGCAGGATCGAAGACAGACATGAAAGCGGTCCTCCTTGAATTAGAAGGCATCCCATTTGTTCAAAAATAAATCGATTGACCTGTTCCGAATTTTTCCTGAGCGACATATCCTTTTATTAAGCTAAAAAAGTTGGTTGAGGGAAAAAGGAGGGCGCTGGCATGTTTTGGGGCAAAAAAGGTAAAGTGTATGCCGTTACGTCACTATGTGTCAAAATGAACGTTTTGACGGAAGAACAGAAAAAAGAAATCTTAACAAAAACGAATCAAGAAACAAAAAAGCGCGGTGCTCTTAAATGACAAGAACACGGCGCTTTTTTACGATCATTGGGAGATACTTTCGGCGAAAAGAGCATCAATCTCTTCTGCATAGTTCGATGTGATAATTCCCTTTTCTGTAATGATGCCTGAAATAAGATGATGAGGAGTGACATCAAAGGCGGGATTGAATACTTGAACATCGGGCGGTGCAATGGGGACACCGTTTAATTCCTTTACTTCCAGCGGGTCGCGTTCTTCAATTGGAATATCTGACCCGTCACGGGTGGATACATCAAAGGTTGAAAGCGGTGCTGCTACAAAAAACGGAATGTGAAAATGTTTGGCTAGAACGGCAAGACCTAACGTTCCAATCTTATTCGCTGTATCTCCATTACGGGCGATCCGGTCAGCTCCAACAATGACAGCAGAAATTTGCTTTTCTTTCATCGTATGGGCGGCCATGTTATCTGTAATGAGTGTCACATCCACGCCGCCTTGCATGAGCTCCCATGTTGTCAGACGAGCGCCTTGAAGAACAGGGCGTGTTTCACATGCATAAATGTGAAGGTCAAGATTTTTCTTTTTGGCTAAATAAAAAGGAGCAAGGGCTGTTCCGTACCGGCTCGTTGCGATGGAACCTGCATTACAAATGGTCATGATACGGTCACCTGATTTAAAGAGCTGGAGTGCATTTTGACCGATTTGTCTGCATGTTTCTTCATCTTCAATTTGAATTTGAATGGCTTCATGGACAAGATCTGTTTTAGCTGCATTCACTGACGCTGCACGCTGAATGCGCTGCAGCAGCCGGTCTAATGCCCAGGCGAGGTTTACAGCAGTTGGACGAGCACTGTTTAAATATTCTTTGATCCGAATCACTTCTTGTTTAAAAACATCAATTTCTTCTGTCTCAATGGCTTGCGCACTAAGCGCCAGTCCAAATGCTGCTGTAATGCCAATCGCAGGCGCTCCGCGTACTTTTAATGTCACAATTGCATCATACACATCTTCTTTCGTATATAAATGCTCAAAGACGGTTTCGGCCGGTAATTTTTGCTGATTTAAAATGTGAATACGGTTTTCTTCCCATTCGACAGAACGGGGGACTTCAAATTCTTTTGACAAAACCCGTCACTCCTTTACAGATGGCTGGAATAATGCGACGAGGTCAGACGCTGTTTCCACTGCATGATATTGTTTGATAAATGTTTTTCCAAGTGTCAGTGCTGCTTTTTTCTGCTGAATCCGTCTAGTTGGTGATGGAATCGCATCAAGATCAGCGGCATGAGCAAGACCAATTGTTCGGCGGACAAGCTCACAGCCGGCAAAGCCTGTCGCTTCTTTTAAAATCCGATCAAACGTTGTTTCTAAAAAGCTGTCCGATACACTAAATGCTTCAATGCTGTCCTCTTTCCAAGCTTTTGTGAACACTTCTTTGAATGTTGCCCATACATTGACGACATGGTCAAAAAGGTGCTGCTGCTCGTGTTCATTCTCGCGAGATAAAGCATTCAGGAACAAATTGGCGATAAAGTGGCCGATATCGAATCCAAAGGGACCGTAAAACGCGAATTCTGGATCAATGATTTTCGTTTCAGTCTCATTTGCAAAAATACTGCCTGTATGAAGATCTCCATGAACCAATGTTTCAGCTGATGTGAGGAAGATACGCTTCAATTCTGCTGCTTTGGCTTGCAGCTCAAGATCTGCCCAAAGCGCTTCTGCTGATTCTCTTAATTCTTCTTCGAAGTCATTTGTTTCACTATCAAAGAAAGGGTCTGTGAAGACAAGTTTTTCTGTGATATCACACAGGTCAGGGTTCGTAAATTGCTTCACAAATTGTTTTTTGATTTTAGGATTTGTCGCAAAGTCAGATGTATAAAAAAGTGTTTTTCCTAAAAATTCTCCAACATGATCAGATAAATGCGGATATTGTTTTCCGTCAATTAGCCCTTTTCTGACGATTTCTAAGTGTGAGAGATCCTCCATGGCTGTCACTGCAAGAGCTGTATCTGAATAATAGACTGCTGGTACGAGATGCGGCGCATATTCTGACTGTTTGATCAGGGCAGCACTTTCAATTCTTGCCCGGTCTAATGTAAGAGGCCAGCTCTCACCAGCCACCTTTGCATAAGGCAACGCCTGCTTGATGATCAATCCTTTTTCTTGTTTGTGATCATAAATATGAAAGACGTAATTTAAATTCCCGTCGCCGATTTCAGTACAAGTCAAATGACTGCTTTCTTGGATTAAGCCAAGTCTAATTGCGAGTGCAACTGCCGAGCTTTCTGTTAGTTCTTCATATGATGCCGTAAGTGTAACCAATTGCTTCCCCTCCAAATCATATAAAAAAGCCTCTTTCTCCTGAGAGAAAGAGGCTTGATGGTGTGTATGCTCAAAGCCTCTCTTATCTCTCAGCACATACGTCTGATGGAATTAGCACCGTGCCCTATAAGACAATTGTCTTGGCGCGTTACTTGCTGCGCCCCACTTCACAGTGGTATTAACGGTCGGTTGCTGTTGGGGTCAAAAGGCCAAATCCCTCGCCCAACTCTCGATAAGAGAAATCAATATGTAATTGTTTCGTGTCTGTTTGCATTTCTTAATTCAAGATATTATCAGAGCTGCGCTTTACATGTCAATCTTTTTTCAAAATTGCTTTACAATTCATAAAACAATCCATTACAGTGATTGTATTGTTACGTAACTTGAATAGAAGGTGAAGAAATGGAATTCCAGCAATCAGATGTGTTGAAACAATTACCGAAACAATTTTTTGCGTCCCTTGTCCAAAAGGTGCAGAAAAAAGTGCAGGAAGGGGCAGATATCATTAATTTGGGGCAGGGAAATCCTGATCAGCCAACTCCTCCGCACATTGTAAAAGCCATGCAGGAAGCGGTAGCAAAACCTGAAAATCATCAATACTCCTCATTCCGTGGAACAGCGAAATTAAAAAAGGCCGCTGCCGCTTTTTATGAAAGAGAATATGGCGTTACGCTTGATCCAAAGACGGAAATTGCGATTTTATTTGGCGGGAAAGCAGGGCTTGTTGAGCTGCCTCAATGCCTGCTGAATCCGGGTGATACGCTTCTCGTCCCTGACCCAGGTTATCCTGATTATTGGTCAGGTGCTGTACTTGCTGGAGCTCATATGGTGACCATGCCACTTCTTGAAAAAAATGATTTTTTACCTGACTACGATTTGCTGCCTGAGGATGATAAGAAAAAGGCGAAATTAATGTACTTAAATTACCCCAACAATCCGACGGGGGCTACGGCAAGCCGTTCATTTTTTGAAGAAACCGTGACATTTGCGAAAGATCACAAGCTTTGTGTTGTTCATGATTTTGCATATGGCGGCATTGGATTTGATGGAGAAAAGCCGATCAGCTTTCTGCAAGTAGATGGAGCGAAAGAGACGGGAATAGAAATTTACACATTGTCTAAAACGTACAATATGGCAGGGTGGAGAGTAGGATTTGCAGCAGGTAATCCGTCTGTTATTGAAGCGATTGAGCTTTATCAGGATCATTTGTTTGTCTCGTTGTTTAAAGCCACGCAAGATGCAGCAGCGGAAGCCCTATTAAGCGATCAAACGTGCGTACGGGTGCAAAATGACCGATATGAGAAAAGACGGAATGTGTGGATAGCTGCCTGCAAAGAAATTGGCTGGGAAGTCAGTGCTCCAAAGGGATCATTTTTTGCTTGGTTAAAGGTGCCAGAAGGATATACATCTGAAGCCTTTTCTGATTTATTATTAGAAAAAGCGCATGTTGTTGTAGCGCCAGGTAATGGCTTTGGTGCTCACGGTGAAGGGTACGTGAGAGTAGGGCTTCTAACAAGCGAGGAGCGGTTACAAGAAGCTGCTCAGCGCATCGCTGCCTTGAAGCTGTTTGAAAAAAAGCCATTGACAACATAAAAAAATGGTGCGATAATTCAGGCAATATTTAAGAAAATTGAATATTCTTATCAAGAGTAGGCAGAGGGACTAGCCCAATGAAGCCCGGCAACCGACTTCCATGAAGCACGGTGCTAATTCTTGCAGCAAGCGCTGAGAGATAAGATTCGGATGAATAACACGAAATAACCTCTTTAAGGCGCTCAAGAAGCACTTGAAGAGGTTTTTTATTGAACATATGCATGATGCAATCGAAAGGGGATTCCTAGTGAGTGAATTACTGGCAACATACGTATTAACACATCGAGAGGATGAACAAATAAATCGAAAAGCGGAGCAGATCGCGCTTGGTTTAACAGTTGGATCATGGACGGATTTGCCTCAGCTCAAAAAGGAGCAGCTTCAAAAGCATAAAGGCCGAGTTGAAAAAGTATTAGAAAAGGCTGCTCCAGCCGAAAATGGCCTTTATCAATCAGAGGTGACCATTGCTTATCCTGAGGCAAACTTTTCAGCAGATTTACCAGCTGTTTTCACGACGATTTTTGGAAAGCTTTCACTAGACGGAAAAGTGAAGCTAGTCGATATCCAATTTTCTGAAGAATTTAAAAAAAGCCTGCCAGGACCGGCATTTGGAATTGATGGCATACGAAATAAGGTAAATGTATTTGATCGTCCATTATTGATGAGTATTTTTAAAGGTGTTATCGGCCGTGATATGCAGGATTTAAAAGAGCAGCTCCGTTTACAGGCATTAGGCGAGGTTGACCTCATCAAAGACGATGAAATTTTATTTGAAAGTCCATTAGCTCCTTTTGAAGAGCGAATCAAAGAAGGAAAAGAGATTTTAAAAGAAACCTATGAAGAGACAGGACACCGCACGCTGTATGCTGTCAATTTAACGGGCAGAACCTTTGACCTGAGGGATCGAGCGAGAAAGGCCGCTGAACTTGGAGCAGATGCGCTCTTATTCAATGTCTTTGCTTACGGTCTTGATGTCATGCAAAGCTTAGCTGAGGATCCAGATATTCCACTGCCTATTATGGCGCATCCCGCAGTGAGTGGTGCATTGACATCCTCTACTGAATATGGATTCTCGCATTCTCTTCTTTTAGGCAAATTAAACCGATATGCTGGCGCTGATCTGAGCCTCTTTCCCTCACCTTATGGATCGGTTGCACTTCCGAAAAAGGATGCCCTTGGAATCTATGAAGCTTGCGTGAAAGAGGATACGGTTCAAAAAACATTCCCTGTCCCGTCAGCAGGCATTCATCCAGGAATGGTTCCAGTATTGATCAAAGATTTTGGAATTGATCATGTGATTAACGCAGGTGGAGGCATTCACGGACATCCGCGGGGAGCCATCGGCGGAGGGAAGGCATTTCGTTCGATCATTGATGCCGTTATACAGGAAGAGTCTATCCAAGATAAGGCGGCTTCCTGCCAAGACTTAAAAGCGGCACTTGATCTTTGGGGAAGGGTAGCAGAATAATGAAAAAACCAATTGTGTGTTGTGATTTTGATGGAACAATTACAAAAAATGATAATATCATCCGCATCATGAAACAGTTTGCACCGAGTGAATGGACGAAACTGAAGGATGGTGTCCTGTCAAAGGAAATTACCATTCAAGAAGGCGTCGGGCAGATGTTTCAATTACTGACAAGTGATCAGAAGGAAGCCATTCAATCATTTATTTTAGAGGATACAGAGATTCGAGAAGGATTTAAGGAATTTGTGGATGAGGTAAAAAAAGCAGACATTCCTTTCTATGTACTTAGTGGGGGGATGGACTTTTTTGTCTACCCCATCCTCGAAGGCATTGTCGATCGAGACGATATTTATTGCAATCATGCATCATTTGGGGAAGAGCATATTCAGATTGAATGGCCGCATGCCTGCGATACGCAATGTCAAAATGGATGCGGATGCTGCAAGCCCTCAATCATTCGAAACCTGACTCATGAGGATGATTTCATCATCATGATCGGAGATTCAGTGACTGATGTGGAGGCGGCGAAACATGCAGATCTTACGTTTGCGCGCGACTACTTGCTCAATGAATGTCAAGAGCTCGGGCTCGTACATAAGGAGTTTGACACATTTGTTGATCTACACGCGCAATTTGTTCAAATAAAGGAAGTGAAGGAATGGCAGACGCAAAGAGCAAACGCTGGCAGGAGCTAGCAGACGTTAAACGTGAACTGGCCCAAAGAGACTGGTTTTTCGGAACAAGCGGTAATTTATCGATCAAGGTGTCGGATGATCCAATCACGTTTTTGGTGACGGCAAGCGGCAAAGATAAACGAAAAGAAACAAATGAAGATTTTGTGCTAGTAAATGCGGCAGGCCAGCCCCATGATCCGAACGAGACGCTTAGGCCATCAGCTGAAACACTGCTTCATACGTACGTGTATGAACGGACGAAAGCAGGCTGCTGTCTCCATGTCCACACCATTGATAATAATGTGATGTCAGAGCTGTATGGGGATAAGGGAGAGATTCGTTTTAAAGGCAACGAAATCATCAAAGCGCTTGGTTATTGGGAAGAGGATGCAGAAGTGTCGATTCCGATTATTGAAAATCCAGCTCATATTCCGCATCTTGCAGAGCAATTTGCCAAACATCTGACACTAGAGGCGTCATCTGGTGCTGTACTCATTCGCAATCATGGCATCACGGTCTGGGGAAAAACAGCCTTTGAAGCAAAACGAGTATTAGAAGCATATGAATTTTTATTTAGCTATCACTTAAAATTAGCGCTGTATCAACAGCAGCTTGTAAGATAAAAAGGAGGAAAAGCACATGGCGACGATTTTGATTCACAATGAAGAGAACACATTACTTGAGAACGAGCAAGAGGTTGCATCATATTTAGAAAACCAAGGGGTTATTTATGAGCATTGGGATATTGAAAAGCTGCCAAACCGTTTATCAGAAAAGTATGATTTAACCGATGAGGAAAAGGAAGAGATTTTGACTGTTTTCCAAAAGGAAATCCAAAGTATTTCTGAAAAAAGAGGGTACAAAGCGCAGGATGTGATTTCATTATCTGATGCCACGCCAAATCTTGATGAGCTGCTCCAAAACTTTAAACGTGAGCATCACCATACAGATGATGAAGTACGCTTTATTGTGAGCGGGCACGGAATCTTTGCTATTCAAGGCAAGGATGGCGTCTTTTTTGATGTAAGATTGAACCCAGGTGATTTAATTTCTGTTCCGCCAAACATCCGTCATTACTTTACACTTCAAGAGGATCGCAAAGTGGTCGCAGTTCGCATATTTGTCACAACTGAGGGCTGGGTGCCAATTTACGAGGAAGAAACGGTTTAATGATAGAGCTGATCATTCCGCATGAGGCGGAAGATCAGCTTTTTTTTAGGAAATTAGACATAAAATGTGAAAGAAAATAGTTGATTTTGATCTTCTGTATAGGATAAAATTCTGTTTAATCAATGTGACAGTCCTGTCCAAATTTGAAGTTTACCCCCAAATTTGATTGGGTAAAAGGTCTTTAGGCTGTAAAAAATTAAATAAAATAAGCATATTTAATTTAATTTACAAATAAAGTATAATTTTGGTGTCGGATCATTTTGAGCATAGACAGTCGAAATCATTGCGGGAGCTGAGATCATGAATATTTATGTAAGGAAAGAACAATTGCTGATGTCCATTGATGAGAAGAGAAAACAGATGGTAGAAGCTGCTCAAGTGGAAGGGTACACTGGTGAGATGACAATTAAATATAGTCAAGAACTGGACAACCTGATGAATGAGTATCAGCATCTTCTTTTTCATGAGAAACAATCTGCCCCCTCCTTTCATGATCTTGTGTCTCAAATGAGTCTTTTATCTGTGAACCGCCCCTCTTATTGACATGAAAAACCGGTCTTGCATAAGCAAAACCGGCTGACATCTTCAGCTATGCTGAGTGAGCAGAAGGAAGCATGATCATAACAGTCGTTCCTTTATTCACTTCGCTATGAATATCAATTGTTCCGCCATACATCGAAATGATTCGTTTACACACGACAAGCCCAAGACCCGTGCCTTTTTCCTTCGACGTAATAAAGGGGAGGAAGATGTGCTTTAACATCTCTTCTGGTATGCCTTCACCTGTATCCGCTACTTTAATGATGACATGTTCTTTTTCAGCTTCGATCACAATCTTCAAATGACCGCCGTTTGGCATCGCTTCTAAAGAGTTCTTTGCTACATTTAAAACGACTTGTTTAATATGATCCTTCGTGCAATACACGCCCACATCTTGAATCGTATTGATTTGTAGGTCCACTTCGACATTATAAAGGTTTGCCTCAGAGAAAACGATCGGCATGATCTCACTTACAATTTCTTTAACAGAGTTATTCTGCCATTTTTCTGCCGTTGGTTTTCCTAATACAAGAAATTCACTGACGATTTGGTTGATCCGTTTAATTTCTTCCTCGATGACAGAAAAATAGAGCTGATCTTCTTCTGAATGATACTTCTTTTGCAATAGCTGGATAAATCCGCTGATCCCAGTTAATGGGTTGCGAATTTCGTGTGCTGTACTTGCTGCGAGTGTTCCGATCAATTCAAGCTTTTGCGCTTCATTTTGATGACGCTCCTGCTGAGTTTGCCGCCTTAACACGATATACTGGACTAGTGTGAATAAAATATTTAATAAAATAAACGCACTGGATAAAGGGATGAGCATCACAGACAGCACTTCACTTGTTGAAGCACGCTGCGGAAAGACCTCCAGCTTCCAGCTGTTTTCATCTAAATATGTAGACACGGTGCTGCCGCCCTCAGGTACTGGCTGTGGACCACTTGTAAACACGACATGTCCATTTTGATTCAGCATTTTAAAATGAAGATCAGGATTCAATACATTCATAATATTTCTTAAATAATCAATTTGAATGGCGGCAATCAGCACATTGGTGACCTCTTCATTTTCATCGAGAACAGGCACACAAATGGAGAGAATCCGCTGTTTTGTAATTCGGCTCACATAGTTGTCTGTGATCACGGTCTGCTTGGTCACTTGAATGCGTTTAAAGTAATCTCTGAATGATAGGTTGATTTTTTCCTTTAACGGGGTGGTGCTTGCTGTTACATTTCCTTTTTTGTCTAGGAGATACAGACCTGAAAAACGAGGTTCTTGTTTATAAATTTTCTCTAGGATGTTTTGTACTTTTTTCGTCTCAACCGGCTGGTCAAATCCCATGGCAAGGGAAGTTAATCTCGCTTCTGTTTCACTTATTAAATAATTCATTTGGTTTTTGTGAATATTTAACATAAGTGTAGCGGTTTGTTTGTTCTTTAAATCGATTTTTTCAGTTTCTTTTTCGTAGATAAAATAACTAATGATTAGGGTTGGAAGCATGACCAAAATAAGGTAAAGTCTGATCTTCTTCCAAAACCCTTTGAGTATACTCATCATTCATCGCTCCAACGTATTACCTAATAGACTTATTATAGCATTGAACCTATCTTTATTACGATGACTTGTGTGATTTTTAAAAAATTAGGTGATTCGTTCTGGTCTCATTTTCGTGCTAAAGATGGATCAAAATGTTGACATTTTACTTATTGTTTATTAATGTCACATTAGTGGGTTGCATTTCATAAAGGATGATAAAAAATGGAAAATCATAATGTTGAAAAATCATTGAAATTATTTATTGTATTATCACGTGCCTATCGCTCAATTAATCATCACATGAACAAACATATTGTGAAGCACGGGCTGAATCCAACTGAATTTGCTGTGCTAGAATTGCTGTATCATAAAGGTGATCAGCCGCTTCAGCAAATCGGTGATAAGATCTTACTTGCAAGCGGCAGCATCACGTATGTGGTCGATAAATTGGAGAAGAAAGAACTCCTCAGCAGGAAGGCTTGTGCAGAAGACCGCAGGGTGACATTTGCGCATATTACAAAGCAGGGACGAGCTTTGCTTGATGACATCTTCCCAGATCATGCGAAAGAAATTCATGAGATGATCAGTGTCCTGAGCGAAGAAGAGAAAGATGCCTGCATCGATATGCTCAAACATGTAGGGCTGCGTGCAAAGCATTTATATGATCATCAAGAATAAATAAAAAGGAAGCCGCTGGCTTCCTTTTTTATTTCGCTTTTTTCTCAATCGGTAAAATGAGTACTTCTACACGCCGGTTTTTACTTCTGCCTTCTGCTGTATCGTTTGAGGCAATCGGTTTGAATTCGCCGTATCCTTTTGTACTAAAGTTCTCTTGATCTAGGTTGCTGTTTTCAAGAAGAATATTTAAAAAGTTCACAGCACGAATGGCGCTTAAATACCAGTTTGATTCAAATTCTGAATTTCTGATCGGTACATTATCTGTATGTCCGCTAATGACGATGTCACGAGCGGGATTAATGACGAGCAGCTTTGAGATTTCTTTTGCTAACGGGACATCCTGAGATCGAATAACTGCCCGCCCGGAATCAAAGAAGATACTATCCTCAATCGTAATGAGAAGTCCTTCATCCGTAAGCTTTGTTTCGAGCTTGGAACCAAGTTTTTTATTTGCAATGAATGAATCGACCTGCTGTTTGACCTTTGTGAGAACCGCTTGGTCTCGAGCCTTTGCTTTGGCTTCTTCATCTTTCTCTTCCTCGGCTGCTTTCTTGACTTGGTTGCTATGTTCAGTTTCTTCCGTGCTTTGCATGCTGGATTGATCCATGACACCAGTACCGCCAGTAAAAACAACATTAAAAGACTTAGCCATCTGTTCATATTTTGCCGCATCAATCGAACTAGATGCAAAAAGCACAATGAAGAGGGCGAGAAGAAGTGTCAGAAGATCGGCATAAGGGATAAGCCAAGATTCATCTACATGGTCTTCATGATCATGGTTTTTACGTTTCCTAGCCATTTTGATTTTCTCCTTCTTCAATGACAAGATTTGCACGTTCTTTTGCTGGTAAGTACATAAGAAGTTTTTGTTCAATGACTTTTGGAGATTGACCTTCAAGAACAGAAAGAATGCCTTCGATCATAATTAGACGAAGCTTTACTTCTTCCTTTGATTTACGCTTCAATTTGTTGGCAAATGGGTGCCATAATACATACCCGGTAAAAATCCCAAGCAGTGTGGCGACGAAGGCAGCACTGATTGCATGTCCAAGTGCTTCAATATCTCCCATGTTGGCAAGTGCTGCAATAAGTCCGACAACGGCGCCAAGTACCCCTAGTGTCGGAGCGTATGTACCAGCTTGTGTAAAGATTAATGCGCCTGACTGATGTCGTTCAGACATGGCATCAACTTCTTCTGTTAAAACGTCTCGAATAAATTCAGCACTTTGGCCGTCAACTGCCATGCTTAACCCGTTCTTTAGAAAATCATCATCGACTTCCTCAAGACTTGCTTCTAATGCCAAAAGGCCTTCACGACGCGCAATTTGTGCCCAGTTTGAAAATAGAGGGATCATTTCTTGAATCGTTGGAAGCTGGCTGTCTTTGAAAATTTTGCCGAACAATTTTGGTGTTTTCTTAATTTCACTAGAAGGGAATGCGATGACAACAGCTGCAACCGTCCCAACAATGATGATTAATATAGCCGCCGGGTTGAGAAGAGCAGTTAGACTCACACCTTTCAAAACCATACCGACACCTAGTGCAATAAATGCTAAAATAATACCAATTAACGATGTTTTGTCCATTATCTCACCAAATCCTTTAACTATCTTTTTCTATAGTTAATATCGGTGTGTTCTAGAAGGGTTTTAGTCAGAATATAAAATTAAGACAGTTTCTGTGAAGAATTTTTGACGAAAGCGCTTTCTGTATATGTAAAAAGAAGAAACTCCCTCTCATATAAAGGGAGTCTCCATCTAATCATTTTGTGCTGGTTCATCTAAATGAAGCAGCTCTTTTAGTTTTTCTTCATACATGATTTTGACAAGATCGTAGCTCCAATTCATCATGTGATCCACCTCTTTTTCTTTTATCGTAAAGGAAAAGAGGCGGGGGAGCGTCAGCGTTCAGATGGAACTTAGCCGCCGCAACATGATGGAGGTGCATATCATCCTGAAGATGTAGTTATCCTTTTTTTACGACGATTTCGTCATGTTCAACATCCACAGTAAATCCAGAAAGCTGCTCCTCTTCAAGCAGGATCTCTGTCATTTGATCTTCAACGTGCTCTTGGATGGTTCTTCGAAGTGGACGAGCACCAAATGCAGGGTGATATCCAAGCTCTGCGATTTTTTCTTTCGCTTCATTTGTGACATGGACTGTTAAATTTTGTTCTTTTAATTGCTCTGACAGTTCATTGAGCAGAAGATCAACAATCTTCACTAAGTCCTCTCTGTCTAGTGAATCAAATTGAATGATGCTGTCAAAACGGTTCAAAAATTCTGGTTTGAAATAGCTGCTGAGCGAATCAATGAGTGATTGTTCCTCAATCGCTTCGTCCTGATCAGACTGGAAGCCGACCTTGACCGTTTTATCTGCGCTGCCTGCGTTACTTGTCATGATGATGACTGTATCTTTAAAGCTGACCGTTCTACCTTGGCTGTCTGTTAAACGGCCATCTTCCATGATTTGAAGGAACATGTGCTGTACATCTGGGTGTGCTTTTTCGATTTCATCCAGCAAAATGATGCTGTAAGGTTTTCTGCGCACTTTTTCAGTCAGCTGGCCAGCTTCATCATGTCCAACATAACCAGGAGGAGAACCGATGAGTTTGGACACAGAGTGTTTTTCCATATACTCACTCATATCTAAACGAATGATCGCATCTCTTGAACCGAATAATTCTTCAGCCAGCGTTTTAGACAATTCGGTTTTCCCGACACCTGTTGGTCCTACGAAAAGGAAGGAGCCTGTCGGTCTATGTTTCGATTTTAATCCAGCTCTGCTTCTTTTCACGGCTTTCGCCACTTTATCAACCGCATGCTCCTGCCCAATTACTCGTGCTTTTAGACGGACATCAATTTCTTTCATTTTGGTTTGTTCGTCTGCTTGCAGTTTGCCGACAGGAATGCCTGTTTTTTGTTCCACAATGGCCTGAATGTCCTCTGCTGTGACAATATGCTCTTTGTCAGTTGTTTTGTTTTGAAGTCTTGCTTCTATCGCTTCTTCTTCGTCGCGAAGCTTCGCTGCTTTTTCATATTGTTCTTCTTTTAGCGCAGCCTGTTTTTCTGCGGCAATTTGCGCAAGTCGGTTTGTCAGTTCATCTTCACTTGCAGCATCAATGGAGAGGTTCGCTTTTGAACCAGCTTCATCCATTAGATCAATGGCTTTATCCGGCAAATGACGGTCTTGAATATACCGGGAAGATAATTGAACGCACGCTTTGATGGCTTCATCTGAATAGGTGACACCATGATAGGCCTCGTACTTATCTTGAATGCCTTTTAAGATGTCGATCGCTTCATCTGGTGTTGGCTCATCCACGATAACGGGCTGGAAGCGTCGTTCGAGTGCAGCATCTTTTTCAATTTGGCGATATTCTTTTAATGTCGTCGCACCTACTAGCTGCAGTTCGCCTCTTGCAAGGGCTGGTTTTAAAATGTTTCCAGCATCCATTGATCCTTCTGCAGATCCTGCGCCCACAAGAAGGTGGATTTCATCTACAAATAAGATGATATTTTTACGGCTCTGAAGTTCTTTAATTAACTGCTTCATTCTTTCCTCAAATTGACCGCGTACACCTGTGTTTGCGACAAGTGAAGAAACATCTAATAAATAGATTTGTTTGTTCTTTAATTTATTTGGTACATCGCCGCTCGCAATTTTCAGTGCGAGTCCTTCTGCGATCGCTGTTTTCCCAACACCTGGTTCACCAATAAGAACAGGGTTATTTTTATTTCTTCTATTTAAAATCTCAATGACTCTTGCGACTTCTTCATCACGGCCAATGACTGGATCAATTAAGCCAGCATTTGCTCCATCTGTTAAGTTACGGCCAAGCTCATCGAGTAAGCCTTTTTGTTTTGGCTGCTCCATGTTTGGGGCATGACCTGCCTGTTGAGAGAAGAATGAACTTCCTCCAAAAAGCTGAGGTCCCATTTTCATTTTTGACTGCTCCATCAAAGAGGTATAGCAGTCTTCACATAAAACCATTTGGCTCCGGGACGAATTTACTTGCATATTCAGGCGAATAGTTGCTTCATTTACTTGACAATGTTGACAACGCATTTGCCATGACCTCCTTAAAATAAAGTTTGACTTTATTTGACCAATGAATGTTAAAGAAAATGGTCTGTTGTTTGACCATCTTTGACTATAGTATACTCTGACCTATTTTGACTTTCAACTGTTTTGCTCAAAGACGGATAAAAATCCTTTTTTGCATTTAATCATGGTTTGTCCTTCTTTTCAAGGAACTTGTCTCATAGGATAAAAAAGAGACAATCGAAAGTGATGGGTGCGGAGGGGTCACATGAAACGTTCAAATGAATCCGCTTTTCAGCTTGCCTTTGTATATGTAGGAACAGTGGTTGGAGCTGGGTTTGCGACAGGAAAAGAAATCGTAGAATTTTTTGTTCGTTTTGGCTGGGTTGGACTATTAGGAATCCTGATTAGCGGTGTTATTTTTACTGGCCTTGGTGCAAAAATGATGCTGATTTCGAAACGAATCAAAGCAGAATCTTATCAAGATATGAACCGGTTTTTATTTGGCGCAGCTGCGAGTCGATATATTAATATTGTGATGTTTTTTATTTTACTCGGTGTTACCTCAGTCATGATTTCAGGCGCAGGGGCTATTTTTGAAGAACAGCTTGGCATTTCGAAGGAGTATGGGATCTTTTTGACGATCATTCTGAGCGTCATTGTACTCTTTAAAGGTTCAAAAGGGCTATTTGGTGTTAACGTCCTTGTCGTTCCAATGCTGATTTTCTTTTCATTGATTGTGTTTCTTGATTCATTTGTTTTTAGCAGCAGTGAAAGTTATGTTCTTGCGCTGCAAATGGGTGAGGGCGAGTGGATACTCTCAGCAGTGTCCTATGGTGCCTTTAATTTAGCACTGTCACAGGCAGTGTTAGTACCCGTTGCAAATGAAATGACCTCTGAAGCAGTCATTAAAAAGGGAGCGGTGCTTGGGGGCGTCATGCTGACACTCATTTTGCTTGCTTGCTTTTTATCTCTTTCTTCATTAAATATGCTGGAGGCGTTTGATATTCCAATGGCCCAGGTGGTGTATCAAGTCGCAAACTCCATTCATCTCATTTATTTATTTGTCATCTTCGGTGAAGTTTTTACATCCGTCATAGGCAATTTATACGGGCTGGAGAGACAAGTAAGGGCATATATCCGAATGAACAGCATCTTTACGATATCCCTTATTCTCATATGCTGCTATGTGATTAGTAAAATTGGTTACGGTACACTGATATCAACGGTTTACCCGGTTTTTGGCTATGTCAGCATCTTTTTTATCCTCTTTCTTTGTCTAAAAAAAGTGCCTGCACCGCTAGGTAAGTAAAGAAAGGATAGCCTGCATGAAAAATATGTGGTACACTATCCTCTGTGAAAATTGAACAAAAATCCGTGAAGACGGGAGAGGTTCTAGCAAAACCCTCTATAAAAAACTAAGGACTTGCCGTATCCTTGGATGTGGCATTTTTTATTTTTTATGGCTGGGACACCTCATACACATGTAAAGGTGTCTTTTCTTTTGAGAAAAATAGGGGTTTTCAGGAGCCTTTCAGATGCAGTGTTGTACGGTTGTACGCATCTGCAAAAGGAGGAGAACAGAAAATGAAAAATGAAAAAGCAGTCGTTGTCTTTAGCGGGGGACAGGACAGTACGACATGTTTATTATGGGCACTTCAACAATTTGAAGAGGTAGAAACAGTGACCTTTCATTATAATCAACGTCATCAAGAAGAAATTGATGTCGCCAAAAGAATCGCTGACAAGTTAGGTGTGAAGAATCATTTATTAGATATGTCACTTTTAAATCAGTTGGCACCTAATGCTTTAACAAGAGATGACATTGACATTGAGGAAAAAGAAGGAGAGCTTCCTTCTACATTTGTGCCAGGAAGAAACTTAGTGTTCTTATCCTTTGCCTCTATTCTGGCGTATCAAATTGGAGCAAGACATATCATCACTGGTGTTTGTGAGACAGACTTTAGCGGCTATCCAGATTGCCGTGACGAGTTTGTGAAATCATGCAACGTCACAGTGAATTTAGCAATGGAAAAACCATTTGTGATTCATACACCACTGATGTGGCTGAATAAAGCAGAAACATGGAAGCTGGCAGATGAGCTCAATGCACTGGAATTTGTGAAAAATGAAACGCTCACTTGCTATAACGGCATCATCTCTGATGGCTGCGGAGAATGTCCTGCGTGTAAGCTGCGGAAAAACGGCTATGACACTTATATGGAAATGAAGGAGGCAAAATAAATGCTTTCTCAAATCTATCCACAAACCGATCATCCATTTTCATTTGAATTGAATAAAGACATGCATGTATCGGCTGCCCATTTCATCCCACGAGAAGATGCGGGCGCATGCAGCCGTGTTCATGGTCATACGTACACCATCAACATCACAATTGCGGGCGACGACCTAGATGAATCGGGTTTCCTTGTCAATTTTAGTACATTGAAGAAGCTCATTCATGGGCAGTACGATCACACGCTGCTCAATGATCACGAGGATTTCTCATCAAACGATCGATACGCGATGCCAACCACTGAGGTGGTGGCAAAGACCGTATATGACAAAGTCGCAGCGTATTTATCGACTTTAGCGAACAAGCCAACATGTGTTCAAGTCTTTGTCAGAGAAACACCAACAAGCTACTGCATTTACCGTCCGAAACGAGTTGAGATCAATGGCTAAAGCGATTCCTGTATTAGAAATCTTTGGTCCAACCATTCAAGGAGAAGGAATGGTGATTGGACAAAAAACGATGTTTGTCAGAACGGCTGGCTGTGACTACTCTTGCAGCTGGTGTGATTCCTCCTTTACATGGGACGGCTCAGCGAAGCATGATATTCGGTGGCTTGAGGCAGAAGACATTGTCAAAGAATTAAAAAGAATAGGCGGACAGGCTTTTTCTCATGTCACCATTTCAGGAGGAAACCCGGCGCTTTTAAAACAAATGGAATCCCTCATTGATTTACTGCATGAAGAGGGGATTGATACAGCGCTTGAAACACAAGGGACGATGTATCAGGAATGGTTTTTGAAAATTGATGATTTAACCATTTCCCCTAAGCCGCCAAGCTCGAATATGAAAACAGATTTTACGAAACTAACACGTATCATAGATGAGCTGAAAAACGGAAATAGATTGCAGCATGCAAGCCTGAAGGTCGTGATCTTTGATGATCGTGATCTAGCGTATGCGAAGGATGTTCATGCGAAATACCCTGAGCTTCCTTTTTATTTGCAGGTAGGAAATGACGACACGACGACAGGTGATGATGCGTACTTATTGACGCATTTATTAAAGAAATATGAAGCGCTTGTAGATCAAGTCGCACAAGATCCAGACTTAAACCGCGTAAGAGTGCTGCCGCAGCTGCACACGTTATTGTGGGGAAATAAACGAGGCGTATAGAAAGGAAGAGATGTCATGACGACAAGAAAACCGGAAGAATTAGAAGGTGTCACGTTACTAGGAAACCAAGGAACCAATTATTTGTTTGATTACGCACCACAAGTGCTTGAAACGTTCCCAAATAAACATACAAATAGAGATTACTTTGTAAAATTCAACTGCCCAGAATTTACATCACTATGTCCGCAAACAGGACAACCGGATTTTGCAACAGTTTATATCAGCTACATCCCAAATGAAATCATGGTCGAAAGTAAATCCCTAAAATTATATTTGTTCAGCTTCCGTAACCACGGTGACTTCCATGAGGATTGTATGAACATTATTATGAACGACTTAATCGAATTGATGGACCCAAGATATATTGAAGTTTGGGGCAAATTTACGCCAAGAGGCGGTATTTCAATTGATCCGTATACGAACTATGGGAAACCTGGGACAAAGTATGAAGAAATGGCATCGTATCGTATGATGAACCATGATATGTATCCAGAAACGATTGATAATCGCTAATAAATAGGAAAAGACATGCCAGATGCATGTCTTTTTTTTTGGGATTGTAGCGATTTAATCATAAAAAAAGAGAAGAGTCATGTCACTCTTCTCATACGAATGGGAATAGAACTTGCTAGGACGGCTGGGGGCTACCAGCTCGTAAATATATTATACATGACAGAACGTATGTTTGTAAAGGTGAATCATGCTTTTTTTGCTTATCTCATTTGATTTAAGATAAAATAGGGGTATTGAATGGTAAATGGAGGCGTTGGATTTGGCAAACAAAGAAGAGCGGGCAGAACAGCTGCTTATGGAGCTTAGAGAAGAGCTTCAAATGCTTGAACATCAAAACAAAGAACGGTATAAATGGAGTGCCTCCACATTGCTTGGAGTGATTGCCCTCTTGATTGATAAAGGAGTGATCACCCCTGAGGAAGTCGAGATGTACAAGACGAAGGCGGAAATGCAAACCTTTCATACGCAAAAAGACTGACCCCTCTTTAAGTGGTATCAGTCTTTTTCATATGTGATTGTTCAAATAGAGCAAAGTTGTCAAACGAGCCAAATTTGCTTTATATATACGTATGTACCGAGCGTCTGTATTGAGGATTGCAAATTAATGTACGGAGTCTTTGATGATTTTATAGTTTTTATGATTAACGACTGTTAGTGAATCCAGTTCTAAATCTCTATAGTTGTCCATAATGGTGACATCCACAATGACAGAGTTTTCATTCACTTTTTCAACTACACCTGTTAAACCATTTCTAAATTCGATCACATTTCCAATTTTTGCAATCTTCAACCGATCCCTCTCCTTTAAAAACAGATTTCATTCCCTATTAAAAAGTATTTTGCAATATTTTCATACCAATGTAAAGGATAAAGACGTTTTTGTTTTGTTTTCGTTGTATGCTCTTCTAACGAATGGTATATTTAATATTTGATCATGGCTGAAAAGGAGCGGTTTTTTTGACTGAAGAACAAATCCTCACAATCATCGAATCTTTACGGAATGGGACGGAAAAACAGGTGACCATCCAAAAAGATGACTTTTTAACGTTTCGTTCTGTATTGGTGAATCAAGATGATTTTAAACATTTTCGCGGAATCGCCAAACATGGTGGAGATGTTATTTTTGAATATCTTACAGAAGCAAGAAGCTAAAGCTTTTTCTCATTGATGAGAGAAAGCTTTTTTATTTTCGTTCTTTTGTCACACTTCAAACCACTTTGATACATATGAAAAGAAAATGTAATAACCCATAAACAGGAGCATAAGGATGATGATAGGTGAAAAAGGGACCTTTTTAAGCGCTAACAATTCCATTTTATGTGCGCAAAACTAGGACATGCCATTTAATGACGGAATTTGGACAGGCATGTAAATCTTTGTGCGTGAAAATAGAATGAGGTCTTGTTAGAGTGGACAAGTATCTTACAGCCTACTTTAATTAAAGGAGGAAAAAGGCGAATGATTAAAATTCATACAGCTCTTTTTGTCATCCTTATGCTCGTTGCAGCAATGAAGATGGACAATATACAAGAGCAGCAAGGCACATTAAGTCACGAACTTTCACAAGCACCTGTTAAACATCAGCTTTCATATATAGATCAACGTCACGATCAAGTCATCCCAGCATTTTCTGAAGAGAAGCGTCAGCCAAAAGTGAAAATGCTAAGTACGTCAACAGAAGAAAAGTCTTCAAAACCGAAGCAAAAGAAAAAAGTAAAATCTGAAACGACGAATAAGGCAAGCGGTAAACAGTATTCTAATGAAGAAATGGATTTGCTTTCTCGATTGGTTCACGCTGAAGCGAAAGGTGAATCTTACGAAGGGAAAAAAGCGGTGGCAAGCGTTGTCTTAAACAGGGTGGAGCATCGTTCTTTTCCTGACAGCGTGAAAGGTGTGATCTATCAGCGAAATGCTTTCCAGCCAGTATCGAATGGAAGTATTCATGATAAGGCAGATCAAGATTCCATTAAAGCTGTGAAGCAGGTAGTAAAAGAGCATGACAGAACAACAAAGGCTATCTATTTTTATAACCCAAAAACGGCAACAGATCATTGGATTCGTTCCCGCAAAATTGTAGAACGCATCGGACGTCACGTATTTGCCGTATAAAGAAAAAGAGCGATCAATGAGATTGCTCTTTTTTGTCTTCAATTATTAAAATATTTTTTGGACTTGTCTCATAGAATGTGAAAAGAATTTGCTTTAGACAAGGGGAGGCTACATGAATCGATTTGTAAAAGGGGTCATTCTGCTATCTGTCGCAGCTTTTATTGCGGAGTGTATCGAGTTTTTAGTCAATATGATTTTAGCGAGAGAGCTTGGAGAACATGGAATGGGTTTATATATGAGTATCCTTCCAATCATCATGCTTGTCCTTGTGATCGCTAGCTTAGAGCTGCCAGTCTCCATTTCTAAATTCATTGCAGAATCACATGAGCGTCTCCACAAAAGTATGCTTCGTCATGCCTTTAAAATGACGCTTGTGGTGACAAGTACAACAACAGGTATAGCAGCCATTGTACTGCCTTTCATTCCAGTGTTTCAGTCGTATCATCCGCTTATGAAGGGCCTAGTGCTGTCACTTATCCCGATTATTGCGTTTACCTCCATTGCCCGCGGCTACTTTATGGGAAAGCAGCAAATGGGCAGAATCGCTCTAGCCAATATGATGAAGAAAACAATCCAGCTGATCTGCTTATTTTTGTTTTTTCATTGGTATTCGTTTGATATTGAAACAGCAGTACTCATCGCCATCGGTGTCATTGTTGCGAGTGATCTTGTCGTCTTTATTTATTTATACTCCCAATACGTCATGGCGAAAAATGCTGTGAATGTCAGGTCTGTTGAATTAAGAGGGATTGATGTGCGAAAGCGCCTATTAGCCGTTTCTATACCGACAACGGGCATGCGCATCTTTCATGCGATCGCTAATGCGGTTGAACCATTTTTAATCAAAGGAGCGCTCGTTGCAGCAGGCATCTCTGGAACACTTGCTGTTGATCATTACGGCATGCTGGCTGGTGTCGCGATGTCGATCGGTTTTTTCCCAGCGTTTGTCGCTCATTCGATCATGATTGTGATGATTCCGAGTGTCTCTGAAGCCTATGCTTTAGGTCAGTATGATCTTGTGAAAAAACGGGTCAGACAGGCGATTCTCATAACGTTTGGATACGGGGTGCCGGCAGTGATGGTCATGTATTATTTTGCTTACCCGCTCACACAGCTTTTTTTTGATTCACCGCAAGCTGCTGTCTATTTACAGCTGCTTTGGCCATACTTTTTATGCCACCTGTTTGTGATGCCGTTTCAAGCGTGTTTAATCGGTATGGGGCTCATCAAAGATGTGTTCCTACATAATATATGGGTGCATGTCGTTTCTTTTTCTATGGTGTATTTCCTCGGTTCAATGGAAAGCTTGAATATGATGGGGGTCATTTTAGGGATGAACACAGGCATGCTGCTTTTGACTGCCCTGCATTATGCGACGATTTGTAAGGAGCTCGGCGTTTCAATGTTTCTTACATTGAAAAAAGCTTGAATGTCATCGCCATCGAGAGGGCAAGCTATAAGAAAACTGGGAAGGAAGATCCTGATGAATCGTAAACATCTACCCGCCAGTCTTCTAATGATGACCATGCTGCTATTTCTAATGAGCGCAGCAGCGGAAGCAAAAGAGCCTGTGATGGCGCCAAGAATAGAGGCACCGACATTAACTGGTGAAATGCAGATGGTTCCCGCAAAAGGGAAAAAGACCATTTTGCATTTTTGGACAACATGGTGTCCGTCCTGCAAAATGGAGCTGCCCGAATTTGAACAGATTGTGAAAGAAAATCAGAGTGATGTTGACATATTGACCGTGAATTTACTAGGTGCTGAACAAAGTAAACATGCTGTTGCCCAATTTGTGAAAGACAGAAGGTTTACATTCCCGATCATACTAGATGAACACGGAGAAATGATGAAGAAGTATCAAATTATCACCATTCCAACGACCTTTTTGATTAATGAAAAAGGAGAAGTGGTGAAAAATCATGTAGGTCCACTGACGAAAAAACAAATTAAAGAGTGGACGAATTCGTAGAACCAATCCTTTCTGTGAAAGAACCAATTCTGTTGGTTCTTTTTTGTGTTCATTTGCTTTTCATCTGAATACACTGTGCTCAGAAGAAGAAGGAACGGTCTATATCAATAATGATAATTATTATCAAAAAGAAATTATAATAATTATTAATTGAAAATTGTTCAGAACCTGTTATAATGAGTTACAGACCAATAAAAAGCTTGAAACAGCAGAAAATATAGATGGAATAAGAAACGGGCAACGATTGATAATGTGAAAACGATTATCAATTAGAGAGGAGAAAACAATCATGAATGAGAATACAGTACTTTACCAAACGACAAATCAAAAGGAATCGAAATGGTCCTTACATAAATGGGCACAGCACGGAGAATTAATTGCAGCAGGAATATCGGGGATTCTCATTTTAATTGGATGGTTTCTAAAAGATGAGAGCATGTGGAGCATTCCTCTTTTCATCCTGGCATTTGTCATTGGTGGTTTTGCAAAGGCGAAAGAAGGAATTGAAGAAACGATTTCGTCTAAGACCTTGAATGTGGAACTTTTAATGATTTTCGCAGCAATAGGCTCAGCTCTGATCGGCTATTGGGCAGAAGGCGCTATTTTAATTTTTATTTTCTCACTGAGTGGTGCGCTAGAAACGTATACGTCAAATAAAAGCAAGAAAGATTTAACAGCTTTAATGAGCATTGCACCAGATGAAGCAACTTTAATTGAAGAAGATGGTACGACCATTCAAATCGCCGCTTCATCATTAACACCTGGTGACCGTATTATGATCAAAGCTGGGGAACGCATTGCAGCAGATGGTGTGATTTTAAGCGGGAGAACAAGTGTGGACGAATCTGCACTTACAGGCGAATCTGTTCCACAGGAAAAGGGGCAGGGGGAAGACGTATTTGCAGGAACAGTGAACTTAAATGGTTCCTTAACAGTGGAAGTCACTAAACATAATGAAGAAACGCTTTTCCATAAAATTATTAAACTTGTCGAATCTGCTCAAGAAAGTGTTTCGCCAAGCCAAGCATTTATTGAAAAATTTGAGGGTGCCTATGTAAAAGGTGTGCTGATCACCGTCGCAATTTTAATGGTTCTGCCTCATTTTGTACTCGGCTGGAGCATGAGTGAAACCTTCTACCGGGCAATGGTGTTTATGGTCGTTGCTTCACCTTGTGCTCTAGTCGCATCCATAATGCCAGCAGCACTGTCATTGATCTCAAATGGCGCGAGAAATGGAATGCTTGTCAAAGGTAGTGTCTTTTTAGAAAAACTAGGCACAAGTAGCATGATTGCTTTTGATAAAACGGGGACGATTACAAACGGGAAGCCAGCCGTAGAGCAAGTCGTCATCGCTAAAGGACAGGATGAATCTGCTTTTTATCAGGCGCTCTATCAAATTGAGAGTCAATCAAACCATCCATTAGCGAAAGCAATTTCTGATATGGCAAAGGAGCACCAAACAGATAAATCAGTCCATGTCACCATTGAAGAAACCTCTGGATTTGGTGTGAAAGCACAATTAAATGGGGAAACGTGGCGGATTGGGAAGAAAGACTTCGCTGGTAAGGCGTCAATCAACCGCGAGATGGAAGAGACAGGTGATGACCTTTCGGCGCAAGGATACACAGTGGTCTACGTTCAAAAGGGTGAAGAAGTTGTTGGCTGTCTTGGCCTTAAGGATCAAATCAGACCTGAAGCTAAAAAAATGATTCAAGAACTAAATGATTTAGGCATCCAAACCGTCATGCTGACAGGAGATCAGCAAAAAACGGCTGAAGCTATTGCGCAGGAAGCTGGTATCCAAACTGTCGTGGCTGAATGTCTTCCAGATGAAAAGGTACATGAGGTCAATCAATTAAAAAAACAAGGTAATTCAATCATCATGGTAGGAGACGGAATCAATGATGCGCCAGCACTCGCTACAGCAGATGTTGGGGTTGCGATGGGCGGAGGCACAGACGTTGCTTTAGAAACAGCGGATCTCATCTTAATGAAGAACAATTTAAATAACCTAACAAAGATGATCCGTCTTTCAAGAAAAATGAATCGAATCATTAAGCAAAACATTGTTTTCTCATTAACGGTGATCTGTCTGTTAATTTGTGCGAATTTCTTACAAGTGCTTGATTTGCCTTTTGGCGTCATCGGGCATGAAGGAAGTACGATTTTGGTCATTTTAAATGGTCTGCGTCTACTTCGTGCATCTTAATTAATCATCAAGGCGCACTGGATATATGCCAGTGCGCTTTTGTGCGAAATACAGCAAAAACTGATACAATAGACCAGTAGTAAAACGTGTGAGGAGGATCATGATGAACCGAATGAAGAGCTTGTCTTCTTGGCTTAAGAAAGAAGACATTCAAGGTGCATTTATACATACAAAGGAAAATGTGTTTTATCTATCTGGATACTTCACAGAGCCGCATGAAAGAGTGATGGGGCTGTTTGTGTTTCAAGAGGCAGAACCATTTTTTATTTTGCCTAAAATGGAAGTCGAGCAGGCAAAAAATGCAGGATGGTCCGGCGATATCATTGGATATGAAGATCATGAGAATCCATTTGATTTCATTCAATCAGCGATAGAAAAACGAGGTGTTCATGCCGCGCGTCTTGCGATTGAAAAAGAATCGATACCGCTTCAAAGAGCAGAGCAGCTCCAAGCTGTCACCGGGGCAGAAATGTTCGTCCGGGCTGAAGATGAGCTCAATCAGCTCAGACTGATTAAAGATGAATCTGAAATTGCTACACTCAAAAAAGCGGCTCAATTAGCAGATGAAGGTGTAAAAATTGGAGTTAACGCCTTAAAAGAAGGAATCACGGAAACAGAAGTTCTCGCTGTCATTGAATATGAACTAAAGAAAAAAGGCATTCAAGGCATGTCCTTTTCAACCATGGTTCTCTTTGGTGAAAAATCAGGCGAGCCTCATGGAAATCCTGGGCAGGCAGCCTTAAAAAAAGGCGATTTTGTGTTATTTGACCTTGGTGTCATTGTCGATGGATATTGCTCAGACATCACAAGAACATTCATCTATCAGGAAGCTTCTGAAAAACAAAAGGACATTTATCAAACCGTCTTAAATGCAGAAATGGCAGCACTTGAAATGAGTAAGCCCGGCGTTAGAATCGGTGATCTTGACTTAAAAGCCGCGGGCTCATCACAGAAGCGGGATATGGTGAATATTTCCCGCATCGCCTCGGACATGGGTTGGGGGTTTCTGTTCATGAGTTTCCTTCAATGAGTCAGGCAAATGACGACCTTCTGCAAGAAGGTATGGTGTATACGATTGAACCAGGAATTTATGTCCCGGGAGTCGGCGGCGTAAGAATTGAAGATGATGTTCTCATTACGGCAGATGGTCCAGTCACTTTAACCAATTATCCGAAAGAGCTGACAATCATTAAGTAATGAAAAAAATCACGATGAACGTCCAGGTCTTGGAAGCGTCATCGTGATTTTTTATCACTCTTCTCGATCCTTATCAACAAAAAAATCATCAATTGATTCAAACGGTTTGATTTTATGTTCTTTTCCTAAAGGATGTAATGCAAAACGAGCAGAAAACAAAACAGTCATACATAATATAATCCATATGATGAAACCCATCTTGAATTCCCCTTTCCATCCAGTGATTTGTTCAGCTCACATACATCTTAAAGTATGAAACGCTTACCATATCAAGAGAAAGTAGGAGAAAAAATGGCAAACATAAGGGAGATTGCGAAAAGAGCGGGCGTATCTGTGACAACCGTATCACGTGTGTTGAATGAGCATCCTTATGTTAAAGAAGAAAAAAGGGAACGTGTTCTACAAGCGATGGAAGAGCTCAAGTATACGAGAAACATCCAGGCGGTCCATTTAGCGAAGGGCTATTCGAATATGCTTGGCATCGTCCTTCCAAACATTGAACACTCTTATTTCAGCGCACTCGTCACAGGTATTGCAGAAAAAGCACAGGCGCGCGGCATGCATTTTGCTTTATTTCAAACAGGATATGATCCATTAAAAGAAAAAGAAGCGTTAATGAGTTTAAAAGAGCGCCGTGTGGATGGTTTAATATTTTGTTCAAATGCGTTAAGTGATAGGCATATTTTAAAGTGGCAGGAATCAGGACCGATTATATTTTGTCATCCTGCGCCGCACGATAAGTGCTCAACCGTGTCAATTGCGCATGATCATGCATTTAAGGAGGGCCTGCATCATTTGGCGGCATGCGGACATCAACGAATTGCGATCGTTCTCGCCAGAACAGAAGGAGCAAATAGCGAGTCGCGCCTTCAGGCCTATCAAGACATGATGCAATCGCTCGGGCAGACCATTGATGAGGAATGGATCATCGAAGGGAAGTTATCCCTGCTTGATGGGAAGCACTTATTTGCAGAATGGCAGAAAATGAAAAATCGTCCTACAGCTTTATTCATTACAAATGACGAAGTTTCTGCAGGCTTTTTATTAGAGGCGCAGCGTCATGACATAAAAGTAGGCGAATCACCAGCCATACTTAGCTTTCAAAATAACCAATTGAGTGAGGCGCTAGGGATTTCCAGCATTCATATTCCCCTCAAACAAATGGGGCAGGAAGCGTTTGACTTGTTTGACCGGGCATTAAAGGGAGAGAAATCAGAAAAAAGAATGCTGCCATTTCGTCTGATTGAGCGAACAACTACCGTTTTGAAAAACAATCGTTGACGCACGTTTCATCTGTTTTGTACGATAAGAGGGATTGAAAAAGAAGGAGGTGGGGATGTTCATGGAATCCTTCACCGTTGATAAAGCGTTAAATAATAATGTCATCATCGCAAGGCACCCTTCTTTGGGCGAAGTAGTTCTGATTGGGAAAGGGATTGGCTTCGGTAAAAAATCGGGGGATGTTTTCGATCAAGACGTGTTTGAAAAAATGTTTGTGTTAAAAAACACGAAAGAACAAACAGAATATAAACAACTGCTTCATCATATTGATGAGAACATGATCGAGCTTGCCAATGACGTCATTTATCATATACGAGAAAAAATGGGACAACGCTTGAATGAGCATATTCATGTTGCACTGACCGACCATATTGCGTTTAGTTTTAAGCGGGTGCAGCAAGGCTATGATATCACGAACCCATTTATGCTTGAGACGCAATCGCTATACCCGAAAGAATACGAGGTCGCAAAGGAAGTCGTTGAACTGATTAACGAGCGGCCAGATGTCAAAACGAAGCTGCCAGAAGGAGAAATCGGCTTTATAGCGCTTCATATCCATTCAGCTTTGACGAATAGGCCTTTATCTGAGGTCAACCGTCATTCGCAACTGATTACACAAATGGTCCAAGTTATAGAAGATTCATTTCATATGAAAGTAGACAGAGAAAGTATTCATTATTTACGCTTATTACGCCATATTACGTTTTCAATTGAGCGTATTAAACGGGGAGAATCTTTAGAGGAGCCAGAAAAATTGCTTCATCTATTGAAAAATGAATATCCTTTATGCTACAATACTGCTTGGAAAATGATCAAAATTTTGCAGCATGCATTGAAAAAGCCTGTACAGGATGCTGAGGCTGTCTACTTGACACTTCATCTGTACAGATTGACAAATAAAATTTCATAGTTTCCTTGAAACGTGTAACTGATTCGATCAGGCATGAGTGACTTAAGGTAAATACAGGATAAGATCCTGTTATTTGCGCAACCTTATATCACCATGCCTTTTTTGCATTTGAAAGTGAAATGTAAACGGTTAATTATGAAATGTACGTCAGGGAGCAGCCCAAATGTATGTTGTAAGCGAAAACAAAAGGAGGTTCAACCAGTGTTTAAATCACTTTTTGGTGTGTTGCAAAAAATTGGACGAGCTCTTATGCTTCCAGTTGCGATCCTTCCTGCTGCCGGTATTTTACTAGCACTTGGGAATGCGATGCAAAATCCGCAGCTGATTGATGTAGCTCAATTTTTAAGCAATGATACAATTCAGCTTGTTGCAAGTGTCATGGAGAATGCGGGGAACATCGTCTTCTCGAATCTTCCGCTATTATTTGCTGTAGGGGTTGCCATCGGTCTTGCAAATGGAGACGGAGTGGCAGGGATTGCCGCTATCATCGGTTACCTTGTCATGAACGTAACGATGAGTGCCGTATTAATGGCTAACGGATCTATTCCATCCGATTCAATCAAATTGGCTAAGTTCTTTAAGGAAAGCCATCCAGCATATGTGAATATGCTCGGTATACCGACCTTGTCTACCGGCGTTTTTGGCGGGATTATCGTCGGGGTATTAGCCGCTTATATGTTTAATAAATTTTACAAGATTGAGCTTCCGCAATACCTTGGCTTCTTTGCAGGTAAGCGTTTTGTTCCAATCGTCACTTCTATTTCAGCACTTATTTTAGGGCTTTTGATGCTAGTCATTTGGCCGCCAATCCAAGGTGCATTGAACTCATTTTCAACAGGACTGCTTGCAGCAAATGAGCCGCTGGCTGCCTTTGTATTCGGAGTCATTGAACGCTCATTAATTCCGTTTGGTCTGCACCACATATTCTACGCACCATTCTGGTATGAATTTTTTAGCTATAAGAGCTTATCAGGAGATATTATCCGTGGTGACCAGCGTATTTTCATGGCGCAAATCAAAGATGGTGTTCAGCTGACAGCTGGTACATTCATGACAGGGAAATATCCGTTCATGATGTTCGGTCTTCCAGCAGCAGCTCTTGCGATTTACCATGAAGCAAAACCAAAGAATAAAAAGCTTGTAGCAGGAATTATGGGATCAGCGGCCCTTACTTCTTTCCTAACAGGGATCACTGAACCGCTTGAATTCTCATTCTTGTTTGTAGCACCGATATTATTTGCGATTCACTGTGTATTTGCTGGATTATCCTTTATGATAATGGATATTCTAAACGTGAAAATCGGGATGACCTTCTCAGGAGGGTTAATCGACTTCTTCCTATTTGGTATCCTGCCGAATAGAACCGCTTGGTGGCTTGTCATTCCAGTAGGTCTCGTACTTGCTGTCATTTACTACTTCGGATTTAGATTCGCCATTCGCAAATTTAATCTGAAAACGCCAGGCCGCGAGGATGAAGCAGCAGACGGAGCAAGTGAGGCGAAGTCTGAAAAAGGGAATGACTTGCCTTATGAAATCCTTGAAGCAATGGGTGATCAAGAAAACATTAAGCACCTTGATGCTTGTATCACGCGTTTACGTGTTACTGTCAATGATCAGAAGAAAGTGGACAAAGACCGCTTGAAAAAGCTTGGCGCTTCTGGTGTTCTCGAAGTAGGGAACAACATCCAGGCAATTTTCGGCCCGCGTTCTGATAATTTAAAAACACAAATGCAGGATATTATTGCAGGCCGCACGCCTCGTCCAGCGAAAGACCCTTCTGCAAAAGAAGAAGTCAGCCAGCAGGTCGAAGAAGTCATTGCAAAGCCGCTTCAAAATGAACAAGGTGAAGAAATTTTTGCTTCACCAATTACAGGGGAGCTTCATCCAATTACAGATGTACCAGATCAAGTATTCTCAGGGAAAATGATGGGTGACGGTTTCGCTATCTTGCCAACAGATGGAACGGTTGTTTCACCGGTAAGAGGGAAGATCTTAAATGTGTTCCCGACGAAACACGCCATTGGCCTGCAATCTGACGGTGGACTTGAAATTTTAATCCACTTCGGAATTGATACGGTCGGCCTCAAAGGAGAAGGATTTGAAGCATTTGTACAAGAGGGAGATCAAGTAGAAATCGGTCAAAAACTTTTAGAGGTTGATATTGATAAAATTAAGTCTGAAGTACCATCTTTGATGACACCAATTGTATTTACCAACTTAAGTGAAGGACAATTTATTGACCTTCAAGAATCCGGTGAAATCAAAGCTGGACAAGAAAACATCATGAAAATTTCAAAATAATTTTCATAACTGCCGTTCTTGTTAGATGACAAGCTCGGCAGTATGATATAATATTGTGGATGTATTAATTGTATAAAAAGGAGATTGATAAAAATGGCTCAACAAACATTCAAAGTAACTGCAGATTCTGGAATTCACGCACGTCCTGCAACAGTTCTTGTACAAACTGCTAGTAAATATGATGCTGATATCAACTTAGAATATAATGGTAAAACAGTGAACCTGAAATCTATTATGGGTGTAATGTCTCTAGGAATTGCGAAAGGTGCTACAATCACAATCTCTGCTTCTGGTTCTGATGAAAATGATGCACTTGCTGCGCTTAAAGACACAATGAAAAGTGAAGGCCTAGGCGAGTAATGCAACAACTGAAAGGAATCGGTGCTTCAGCAGGCGTTGCAATTGCAAAAGCATATCGTCTGGAAGAACCAGATTTAACAGTTCACCAAAAAGACATCAACGATCCAGAGACAGAAGTGAAGCGTTTTGAAGAAGCAATTCATGTTTCTAAACAAGAACTTGAAGCAATTAAAGAACATGCGCTAAAAGAACTTGGCCAAGACAAAGCAGATATCTTTTCTGCCCACCTTCTTGTGTTAAGTGATCCTGAACTGCTTAACCCAGTAAAGGATAAAATTAGTGCTGACAAAGTAAATGCTGAATTTGCTTTAAAAGAAACAGCGACGATGTTTGTCACAATGTTCGAAGCAATGGACAACGAATACATGAAGGAACGTGCAGCGGATATTCGCGACGTCACAAAACGTGTTATTGGACATTTGCTAGGCGTTGACATTCCAAATCCAAGCATGATTTCTGAAGAAGTCATCATTATAGCTGAAGATTTAACACCTTCTGATACTGCTCAGCTGAACAGACAATTTGTTAAAGGCTTTGCGACAGATATCGGCGGTCGTACTTCTCACTCAGCGATCATGGCAAGATCTATGGAGATTCCAGCAGTTGTTGGGACAAAAGAAGCAACAAAAACGGTGAAAAACGATGATCTAATCATTGTGGATGGTATTACTGGAGACGTCATCATTCAGCCTTCTGAAGATGAAGTGAAAGCGTATCAAAAAAAGCATGAAGACTACTTAGCTCAAAAAGCGGAATGGGCGAAACTTGTTGACCAGCCAACGGTTACAAAAGACGGCGTTCACGTAGAGCTTGCTGCAAATATCGGAACACCTGAAGATGTAAAAGGTGTACTTGAAAATGGCGGCGAAGCAGTCGGATTGTACCGTACTGAATTTTTATACATGGGCAGAGACCAGCTTCCTACAGAAGAAGAGCAGTTCGATGCGTATAAAACCGTTCTAGAGAAGATGGAAGGGAAAGCAGTGGTTGTTCGCACACTAGATATTGGTGGCGATAAAGAACTTCCTTACTTGCAGCTTCCAAAAGAAATGAACCCGTTCCTTGGCTATAGAGCTATTCGCCTTTGCCTGGAAGAGCAGGAGATTTTCAGAACTCAACTACGCGCCTTACTTCGTGCAAGTACATATGGAAACTTGAAAATCATGTTCCCTATGATCGCGACATTATCAGAATTTAGAGAAGCAAAAGCCATTTTACTTGAAGAAAAAGAAGCATTGGTTGCCGCTGGTACAGACGTTTCTGATTCCATTGAAATCGGAATGATGGTAGAAATTCCATCAACGGCTGTCATCGCAGACCAATTTGCAAAAGAAGTAGATTTCTTCAGTATTGGAACGAATGATTTGATTCAATACACAATGGCTGCTGATCGAATGAACGAACGAGTGTCTTATCTTTACCAGCCTTACAACCCAGCGATTTTACGTCTCATTACGCTTGTGATTGAAGCAGCGCATAAAGAGGGTAAATGGGTCGGCATGTGCGGTGAGATGGCAGGAGATGAAATCGCAATCCCGCTTCTACTTGGATTAGGATTAGATGAATTCTCAATGAGTGCAACATCCATTCTTCCAGCTAGAACACAGCTAAGCAAGCTATCTAAGGAAGAAGCTGCATCATTTAAAGAGCATATTTTATCACTTAGCACAACAGAAGAAGTGGTTGATTTCGTCAAGAAAACATTTCAACAGAACTAAGTGAATGAAAACCAGACAGGTGAAACTGTCTGGTTTTTTTGTCGAATTTTATCATATTGAGTCATATTGGGCAGTGAGAAGGGCACCCTATTATTAAAAAATGGAGGTGACCAGATTGCCTTTCTCAGACTATAAACCAGGTGATCAAGTATATGTGATTTATCGAAATCCACATGCTGCAAACGTAGCACAAATTAAAGAAGCTGAAATTGTTTCACATCCATACAACGAAGAAGAGCTTGCCCTCTTTTTACTTGAAACGTATCATCCACTAGCACCTGATGATGCTGTTTTTCCAACATATGAAGAAGCAGAAGCACTTTATCAAGACTTATTTGAATAAGGGAGATTTTAGAAAGGATAAAAGCCATCCTGTGCGGTTAAAGTAACGGTATAAAAACGTTAAAGGTAAGGATGTGCTTAATATGATCAAACCTTTCGTCCCCCAGCTTGTTTACATTGAACCCCGGGCGTTAGAGTACCCGTTAGGACGAGAGCTGAAGGAAAAGTTCGAGGGTATGGGAATCGAAATAAGAGAAACAACCTCACACAACCAGGTAAGAAATATTCCGGGGAAAAATGACCTGCAAAAATATCGTAACGCGAAGTCAACGCTTGTCATTGGTGTGAGAAAGACATTGAAGTTTGACTCGTCTAAACCATCTGCAGAGTATGCGATCCCATTTGCAACAGGATGTATGGGACATTGTCATTATTGCTATTTGCAAACAACAATGGGAAGTAAGCCCTACATTCGAACATACGTCAATGTAGAAGAAATATTAGATCAAGCTGAGCAGTACATGAACGAGCGAGCGCCAGATATCACAAGATTTGAAGCATCATGTACTTCAGACATCGTAGGAATTGATCATTTGACACACACTCTCAAAAGAGCGATTGAATACTTTGGGCAAACCGACCTAGGAAAGCTTCGATTTGTCACGAAATTCCATCATGTTGATCATCTGTTAGATGCAAAGCATAATGGCCGGACAAGATTCCGTTTCAGTATTAATGCCGATTATGTCATTAAATATTTCGAGCCTGGCACATCACCGCTTGATCAGCGGATTGAAGCGGCTGTTAAGGTCGCAAAGGCAGGCTATCCTCTTGGCTTTATTATTGCTCCCATCTACATCCACGAAGGCTGGCAGGAAGGATATAAAGTTTTATTTGAAAAGCTCGATGCAGCCCTTTCTGATGATGTGAGAGACGATATCACCTTTGAAATGATTCAGCATCGCTTTACAAAACCAGCAAAGCGTGTGATTCAAAAAAACTACCCGAAATCTAAATTAGAATTAGATGAAGAAAAAAGACGATACAAGTGGGGGAGATATGGGATTGGGAAATATATCTACCAAAAAGATGAGGAACAAGAACTAAGAGAGACGTTAGAATCATATATTGATCAGTACTTTCCGTCTGCAAAGATTGAATATTTTACTTAAAGCAAGCCTATAGGGCTTGCTTTTTCTATTTAAATTTTCTTACAACTATTGAATGCTTTACCCATTTTGCCGATATATAAAATAAGGTGTGAAAGTAGATGTAGGGGTGTGAGGAGATGTTTAAGAAACTTCAAGTGAGAATAGCTGTTTTCATCTCAGTTATTTTAATTTTAACCGTCGTGGCTGTTCAAGTGGGTTCTAACTTAGTGTTAAGACCACTTATTGAACGAGATGCAAAAACCACCGCAGCAGCAACGGCAGAAAGCCTGAAAGACATTATTACAGAAAAGCTTGATAATTACGGCAATACCATTAACAAAGTGGCAACAAGTACAATGACTGAAGAATTTGCGCAAAAACAAACAAAACAAACATTAGCTTATGAAACAGATGCACTAAAAAAATTGCAGGAACAGGATAAACTCATTTCGTTTACCTATATTGGAACAATTGATGGCAAAATGCTCGGCTTCCCAGAGTTCGATCTTGGCGAAGGCTATGATCCATCTAAACAAGGCTGGTTTAAACAAGCAGCCGAAAAGCCTGATCAGGTCGTTTGGACAGATCCATATGTTGATGAAGCAACGAAAAAAGTGATTGTCTCAGCCACGAAGGCGATTGTCAAAGATGGAAAGGTCATTGGGGTCGCTGGACTTGATTTGAAGCTGTCCTCGATTCAGTCCTATATCAATGAACAAGAGATTCCTTATAAGGGGACCGCTTTCTTAGTTGATGGCACAGGCACCCTTTTGGCGCATCCAACAGAGCAAGGAAAAAATATATCAAAGGTCGCTTCTGTGAAAAAAGCGATCGACAACTCAGGTATTGATGACAGTAGAGAACTGACGGTCATATCTAAAATCAAAGAAGCCGATTGGACGGTTGGTGTCAGCTTTGAGAAAAAGCAACTGCTTTGGATTACAGAAAAAATGAATCAGACTAGCATCATTATATCCGTCATTGCCATTATTCTTGCGATGATCCTCAGCTTCTTATTGGCAAGAAGTATCACAACGCCAATCAAGCGTCTAATAGAGCATGCTCGTAAGGTGTCAGAAGGCGATTTAACAAGCACGCTTGAAACGAAGTCTCAAGATGAAATTGGTTTCCTTACGAAAAGTTTTAATCAAATGACCGAGGACATCAGGGAGTTAATTGAAAAAGTGAAAGGGGCTTCAGATCAAGTTGTGGAATCAGCGGATGAAGTGACCCAAATTTCAAATGAGACCTTGCTGTCTAGCGAACAGATTGCAACGGCGATTCAAGAGGTGGCAACAGGGGCGACTAAGCAGGCATCAGATGCAGAAACGATTAATGAGAAATCAGAGCAATTGTATGAGAAAGTGCGCCATATGGGTGAACTCGCCACACAAATGCAAACCAACTCAAAATCATCTGAAGATGCAAGCTATAAAGGTCTTGATGCACTTGGTGTGCTCGTCCAAAAATCAACACAAGCGAGCGATGAATCGAAAAAGGTTGAGCAAATGCTGCTAGATCTTGAGCATAAAACGAAAAATATTGAAAACGTCGTGACTGCCATCTCTGAAATCTCTGATCAAACGAATTTACTTGCACTGAATGCAAGTATTGAAGCGGCGAGAGCAGGAGAAAGCGGACGAGGATTTGCTGTAGTTGCAGAAGAAGTCAGAAAGCTTGCTGAACAATCTGCACAGTCAACAAAACACATTAGCGAAACCGTCAAACTCATTCAAGATGAATCGAAAAAAGCGGCGGAAGCAATGACAGCAGCAAGTAGAATGAATGAGGAACAAGGTGATGCCATTAATGCAACAGGTGAGGCACTCAGCAGCATCACAATGGAAATGCAGGCACTTGTCGGTTCAATCGATAGCATTCATACACAGATCAATGAAATGACAGAAGAACAGCAGAAGATGAGTGAATCCATTCAAAGTATTGCTGCTATTTCAGAAGAATCTGCTGCCTCAGCTGAGGAAGTGCATGCGTCTACAGATGAACAAGTTCAAGCGTTAGAAAGAACGAAAACCTCAACTGAAATGCTAAACGAATCAAGCCAGGCACTGCGTCAGGCGGTTGACCGATTTAAGGTGTGATTCGCGGAAAGGAACCTTGCGACGTGAGCAAGGTTCTTTTTGTATGATAAAATGAACGAGAGGAGGTGCTTACATGGATGTCAAACTAACTGGAAAAAAAGCATTGGTCGCTGCAAGCAGTCAAGGTATCGGAAAAGCGATTGCCTTTGCTCTAGCAAAAGAGGGAGCGGATGTAATGCTCTCGGGAAGACATGAACAAACGCTGAAAGAAACAGTCAACGAGCTGTCTCCATTTGCCAAAGGACAGCTGACTTATCAAGTATGTGACGTATCTGACGCCAGGCAAATTAAGGCGCTTGTTCAAGCGGCGGCTGGCGATGAGCAACGTCTAGACATTCTTGTGAACAATACAGGCGGACCTAAAACAGGAACGCTTGACACCTTAACAGATGAAGATTGGATCGAATCATTTCAGCTTCATTTACTCAGCTATATTCGGTTATTAAAAGAGGCATTACCTTATTTGAAAAAACGTGGTGCACGTGTGTTAAACATTGCGTCAATGTCAGTGAAAGAACCGATCCCAGGCTTGATGCTGTCGAATACATTTAGACCAGCTATAGCCGGCTGGACAAAAACAGTCGCTCAGGAGCTGGCAAAGGATGGTGTTTTGATCAATACGTTAGCACCCGGAAAAATTGAAACAGACCGCGTCAAACAGCTGGAAAAGCACCGCGCACAAAGAGAGAATCGAACGGTTGAAGAAATCAAAGCACAGGCTGAACAAGCGATCCCGCTTGGCCGCTATGGACAGCCAGAGGAATTTGCAGCATATGCAGCTTTTCTTTTATCTGAAGCCAATACATATATGACAGGTCAAACACTGATCATCGATGGTGGCTTGACAAAGTCTCTTTAAGGAGGAACAAGTGATGGCACAAATCAAAACAGTTGGTTTTATAGGAATCGGTGTAATGGGGCGCAGTATGGCAGGACATTTAATGGATGCAGGCTATGAAGTGATCGTTTATACAAGAACGAAAGCAAAAGCAGACGCATTGATTCAAAAAGGAGCATCATGGAAACCGGCAGTAAAGGACATTGCAGAAAATGCAGATGCTGTCATCACAATGGTGGGATATCCATCGGATGTAGAAGAGATCTATTTAGGTGAAGATGGGCTTGTGGCACATGCCGCGCCTGGAACATATCTCATTGATATGACGACCTCGAAGCCTCAGCTTGCAAAAGAAATTGAGTTGAAAGCGAAGGAAAGAGGTGTATTTGCATTAGATGCACCTGTATCAGGGGGAGACATAGGCGCTCAAAATGGCACCCTGGCCATTATGATCGGCGGAGAAAAGTCTGCCTATGAAGCCTGCCTGCCGGTATTTGAGCAAATGGGTGAAAACATTCAATATCAAGGACCGGCAGGAAGCGGTCAGCATACAAAAATGTGTAACCAAATTGCCATCGCAGCGGGGATGGTCGGTGTCGCAGAGGCAATGGCTTATGCCGAAAAATCAGGGCTTGATCCAGAGCAGGTGCTCAAAAGCATCACAACAGGTGCAGCCGGCAGCTGGTCTTTGTCAAACCTTGCACCAAGAATGCTGAAAGGCGATTTCGCGCCAGGGTTTTATGTAAAGCATTTTATCAAGGATATGGGCATTGCACTTGAAGAAGCAGAGCTGATGGGAGAAGAAATGCCAGGGCTCTCACTTGCGAAGTCACTTTATGAAAAGCTGAGTGAACAGGGCGAAGAAAACAGCGGGACACAAAGCATCTATAAATTATGGGTCAAATAAAAAACTGCCCCGCCTATGTGGAACAGTTTGCAGCGTGTAAACAAGCCCTCGCATTGCTGAAAAACTAGACAAATTAAAAACCTGTCCCAAATAAGGACAGGTTTTTTTAATATTATTTTCCGATGAATTGCTGCGTCCAGTAGTTGCCAGATTTCACATAACCAACACCGATATGTGTATAGCTTTTGTTTAAAATGTTCGCTCTGTGGCCTTCACTGTTCATCCATGCTGTTACAACTTCTTGAGGAGATCTTTGACCTTGAGCAATGTTTTCACCTGCTGATTTGTAAGTGATACCGAATTGCTTCATTTGATCAAATGGAGATCCATAAGTTGGGCTTGTATGAGAGAAATAGTTTTTATCTTTCATATCTTGAGATTTTGCGCGAGCAGATTTGCTTAATTTAGAATCCACAGAAAGTGCCTTTAAGCCTTGCTTTGCACGCTCTTTATTTGTAAGCTCGACCACTTCTTTTTCAAATGCATTTAAGCTGCTGTCTGCTTTTGATGCATTTGTGTCTTTTTGGTCAGCTTTTGTGTTGCTATTGCTGTTTGTGTTTTCTTTTGCTGGAGTGCTTGGTTTAGAAGCAGTTGGTTTTTTCACTGATTCTTGTTTTTGTTCTTGTTTTGCTTTGTTTACTTCTTTTACTACTTTTGTTCCAGTAACAGGCTGGCCGCTTTTGATCAGCTTGTTTAATAGAGCTTCGATCTCTTTTTGATTTGACTTGCTTAGCTTGTTTACATCTGAAGAGATATGTAATTTTGCTGCTAATGTATGAAGATCAATGGCTTGATGCTGTACGTTTATCACTTGTTTCAGGTTAAGCTCCTTCGCATCAGCCGAATGTCCCCCAGTGAATGTGATGAGTGCAGCAGCTGTCAGCGCTGAAAAAAAGAATGATTTCTTCTTCATATTGTAACTCCTCCTAAAATCTTTGTTTTGTTTTCTCACAAAAAATCATACCATGGACTTTTTGTTATAAACGTACCAGCATCCTCCATTGACAATACCAGTTTGTCATTTTTGTTAAAGTCATAGTAAGAGCCGCTTCATATCAAAGGATAGGGAATTTTTCCATTTAAAGAAAACGACATAAACATACCAATATTTTAAAGTGTTAGTATATTTTTTTGCAGATTAGGGATTGACAGCTTTTTTTCACTCGTTTCGCTGTAACAACTATTACAAAAGTGTTACAATAATGAGTGGTAATTGTAAAAGATTGAAAAGGATGAGAGGAGCTACATAAGTGGGAGAGAAACAGCATCAAGGTGCTGCCGAGCAGAAAAAAATGAAGCGCCGGAACGCCTGGAGGATTAATCTCTTTTTCTTCGCTGTATTTAGTTTATTTGCTGGACTTGTGATCAAGCTTGGTGTGCTGCAAATCGTCAATGGTGAAGATTATAAAAAGCAAGCCAACCGAACAGAGGTCAAAACGGCATCATACCCGTCTCCAAGAGGAAAAATGTATGACGCGAGAGGAAGAGTCGTCGTTGATAACGAAAGTGTACCTGCCATCGTTTATACATCAGAAAGCGGTGTGAAAGCGAAGGATAAGATTAAGGTAGCAAGAAAACTTGCGACTTATATAAAAATGGATACTGATTTTTTGAGAGAGCGTGACATTCGGGATTTTTGGCTGGCGAGCCATCCGAAAGAAGCGGATAATCTCATTTCAAAAGCGGAGAAAAAGGATATCGATGCAAAGGATGTCTATCCGCTTCAAGTAGAGCGTGTCCCAAAGAAAGAAGTCAAAGCGATCGAAAAGGATGCGGAGGAAAAAGCTGTTGCAGCGATCTACCGTAGATTTACAGGCGGATATGCCTTTGAACCTCAAATCGTGAAGGCAATGGACCCAAACGAAGAGAAAAAAGGGGACGAAAAAGTTGCTTTACTCGATGAAACGAAAGAATCAAAACAGACTTCATCCGTGAGTTTGACATATGAAGAGATTTCACTTGTCTCAGAGCATCTTGATGAACTGCCAGGTGTGAACGTCATCAATGACTGGACAAGAAAATATCCGTATGAAAAGACCCTTTATAATGTACTTGGCGGTGTAACTACACCAGAGCAAGGAATTATTAAAGAACGTGAAGATTACTATATGGCAAGAGGCTACTCGCGAAATGACCGTGTAGGGAAGAGCTATTTAGAATATCAATATGAGGATTTTCTGAACCCAGAGAAAGCAACCGTTCAATATACACAGGTTGGCGGGAAGCTGCTTGATGAAATCAAGCGGACAGAAGGACGAAGAGGACTTGATCTTGCGCTGACATTTGATATGGAGCTGCAAAAGGAAGTCGACAAAATCGTCGAATCAGAGCTTAGATCGGCCAGTGCGAGAAACTATATGATGGATCGTGCCTTTGTCGTCATGATGGATCCTCACACAGGGGATGTTCTCGCCATGTCGGGCAAGAAAATGGACGGCAGAGACGTCACAGATTATGCGATCGGAACATTTACGACTCAGTATGAAATGGGCTCTGTTGTCAAAGGAGCCACAGTACTTGGCGGTTATCAGGACGGGATGTCACACAACCAATCCTATATGGATACACCGCTCTATTTTGCAGGAAGTGGAAAGCCGAAGAAGTCTTACAACAATCTTGGGTGGGTGAACGACCTTCGGGCACTCCAAAAAAGTTCCAACGTTTACATGTTCCATGTTGCAATGAGAATGGCGGGCATCACCTATCAAAAGAATGGACCGTTACCTGCAAGACCTGAGCACTTACAAAAAATGAGAAACTACTATGCGCAATTCGGTCTTGGCGTAAAAACAGGGATCGATCTGCCGCAGGAATCAAGCGGGATGCAGACGCATCCTAAGACGGTCGGCGGACTCTTGCTTGATGAAGCAATTGGTCAGTATGATACGTATACACCGCTCCAAGTGGCACAATACATGTCGACAATTGCCAATGGAGGGAGCCGTATTCAGCCAAGAGTAGTGAAAAGTGTTCATCTTCCAACGAAGAAGAATGAAGTAGGCCCAGTCGTAAAAAAATATGAGCCGAAGGTGCTGAATACGATTAACAACTCGAAAGCAGATATTGACCGCGTAAAAACGGGACTGAAAATGGTTACATCAACAGGCGGAACTGCCGCTGGCCGATTTGGTCAGCATGATGTCGCGGGAAAAACGGGTACAGCGCAAACCTTCTACTATGGTGCCAACCGCAGCTGGTGGGGAAATGCCACGTACAATTTAACCTTTGGAGGATATTATCCTTCTTCTAATCCAGAGGTAGCGTTTAGTGTCGTGACACCTTATGTCTCAGATAAAGATCCTGTCATTAAAAATATCCCAAGTAAAATTGTGGATAAGTACGTTGAATTACAAAAGAAATATGAAAAACAATAAACCGCAGGGAGCACAGCAGCAGAAAGTGCTCCCTTTTTGCTGAAAATATGGACGTTTCCCTCGATGACAGAAGGAAAATACGGGTTTTCTAGCGAATCTTTTTTATACATCAATCTAAGGACAACCCTAAAAAATGAAAAGGAGGGTCGGACGACGATGGAACAACAAATGAAAGATTCGAATCAATTGTATTCGAACATCGATTTACATGCCGTTCTTTCTTCTAATGGCCGCTTTCTCTACATTTCTTCCAACTGTAAGCAGCTTTTGCTCTATGAACAAAAGGATTTACTAGGGTGTTTTTTGAAAGACTTTGTTCATACCGAAGATCAATTTCTCGTCGAAAGTTATTTTTACAATCAGCACATGCTAGAGGTTTGCCACTTTAGACTGCTAAGAAGTGATCTGACAGCTGTATGGGTCGAAGCAAGCATTGATTTTGTTGCTTGTGATGGGTTAGACAACGAAGTAAGTAGAGAAATGATCCTGAAAATGAGGGTGCTGGATACTAAGCCCCAAAAAGCAGCATTTCAAGAAGCATCAAAAGTAGCAGAACAGTCGCTGGGCAGTCTGCCGGCTTTCCAAAATGTCGGTGAAGCTGAACAATTGATTGCCATGCTGCCAAATCCGTTATGTATTACGACTTTAGGGAAAATTGTGTATGCGAATGATGCGATGCTGCAATTAATGGGGGTAAGTGCAAGAGATGACATGATCGGCAAGTCCGCGTTTGATTTTATTGCTGAAGAGTACCATGATATTGTCAGAAGCCGCATAACAAGGCTGCAGCAAGGCCTTCCAGTCGGAATGATTGAACAGATATGGAAGCGTCAAGATGGGAGCAGTATTCATATTGAGGTAAAGTCATCACCGACGATTTATCAAAATCAGCGGGCAGAGCTTTTGCTGCTCGTGGACATCTCATCCCGTAAAAAATTCCAAACTGTTCTTCAAAAAAGCCGGGAAAGGTATCAGCTGCTCATTCAAAACTCCATTGACACGATTGCGGTCATCCATGATCACAAATGGGTGTTTATGAATGAATCAGGTATTAAATTATTTGAAGCCGAGCATTACGATAAATTAATAGGAAAGGATATCTTTCATCAAATTCATTCCTGTGATCAGCAGAAGGTCAAAAAGAGCTTATCTCGTATTATTGAAAGAGCATCAGATTCCGAGATTGTCACGATGAGCTGTCATACATTTAAGCATAAGCTGATTTATACAGAAATGGTCTGTATCCCAACTACATTCTTTGGAGAAACAGCGGTTCAAATTATTTTAAGAGATATATCCGAACGTAAGCAGACAGAAGAGCTCATGCTCCGCTCAGAAAAATTATCGATCGCAGGTCAATTGGCGGCTGGCATTGCACATGAAATCAGAAACCCATTAACCGCCATCAAAGGCTTTTTACAGCTCATTAAACCGAAAACAAAAGATCGCGATCAATACTTCGAGATTGTTTTCTCTGAGCTGAGCCGAATAGAAATTATTTTGAGTGAGTTGCTAATGCTGGCGAAACCGCAGCAAACGTCCTCAATGCAGACGCTTGATTTGAAAAAAATCATCAGCGAAGTTACGGCTTTGTTAGAAACACAAGCGAACTTAAATGGCATTTTAATGAACACAAGTGAGATAGAGGAAGGTCTCCTGATGAACGGGGATCAAAATCAGCTCAAGCAAGTGTTTATCAATTTAATCAAAAATGCCGTAGAATCCATGCCGGACGGAGGAAAGGTAGACATCACAGCTAAAGCAGAAAGTGATGGAATACTTGTCACCATTCGTGATGAAGGGGTCGGCATTCCTGAAGCGGTGATGAAGCGGATTGGAGAGCCCTTTTTAACCACAAAGGAAAAAGGAACTGGACTTGGCCTTATGGTCACATTTAATATTTTAGAAAATCATAATGGGACGATCCGTGTGGATAGTCAGCCTGAAAAGGGCACCGTATTTCACATCATGTTTCCTGCAAAATAAAAACAACGGCAAGAGAGCCGTTGTTTCAATCTAGCGAATGAATGGAACGTTTTTCAAGTACAAATTGTTCTAGCCGGTCAAGTCCTTCTTTCAGCGTTTCAAGTGAATAAGCATAAGACAGGCGCACATACCCTTCGCCGAGTGGAGAGAAAGCAGAGCCTGGGACGACCGCAAGTCTTGTACTTTCTAACAGCTCCATGCAAAAATCAAAGGAACTCATCCCAAACGATTCAATGGATGGAAAAATATAAAAAGCGCCAGAAGGTTTAATCACCGGAAGCCCCATAGAAATGAGCCGATCATATACATAATCGAGTCTTTTCTTATATTGCTCTCTCATGATCAGTGCATCATCCACACCATTTGTCACAGCTTCAAGTGCCGCCTTTTGTGAGACAGCCGAGGCACAAGACACGTTATATTGATGTACTTTTAATACATGTTTAGCAATTGGAGCTGAAGCAAATAAAAAGCCAATTCTCCATCCAGTCATGCTATGAGATTTAGACAGTCCATTGATGACAATGGTCTGTTCTTTTAAGAAAGAGGCAATTGAATGATGCGGCCGGTCAAATGTCAGCTCACTGTAAATTTCATCGGATAAAATAAAGATGTCTTTTCCTTCAAGGAGCTGGGCAATTTCTTTCAATTCTTCTTCTGAAAGCGTGACACCAGTCGGGTTTGAAGGGTAAGGAAGAACCACACACTTTGTCTTTTCCGTTAACGCATCCTCAATCAGCTTGGCATTCAATTTAAAGCCGGCATTCGTTGTGTCAATATGTACGGGCATGGCACCACACATTCGAATGATCGGTTCATATCCGGGGTATACAGGTCCAGGTAAAATGACCTCGTCGCCTTCTGTTAAAATGGTTCGAAACGCAGCATCAATTGCTTGACTTGCACCTGTTGTCACAATGATTTCTGACTCTGCAGTATAATCAAGATTCACTTTCTTCTTGATATAATGCTGGATCGCTTGTCTTAGCTCTAAGAAACCAGCATTGTGAGTGTATGAGGTGAAATTCTCGTCAATGGCTGCTTTGGCAGCTGTTTTGACATGATGCGGCGTATAAAAATCGGGCTGACCTATCGTCAATGAAACGACATCCTCATATGACGATACGAGATTTGAAAATGTTCGAATGCCTGAAATTTCAATATCCTTTACTCTTGGATTCAGCAAATGCTCCATTTCTCATCACCTTAAAAATTTATGTTTTTATCCTATTTTACCATTCACTGCATAAATGTCACCTGCGAAAGGCACTGGATAGCGTTATATGTAGTCTATTCTCCTATCCATCACCGCATGAGTGATATATTAAAGAAAGAGCAACATTTATTATAGCGTAACCTCAAGAGAAAATACAGGCTGTGATGAGAATGATTAGAAAACGGCAAAACTGCGTAAACTGAAAGAACGTGAGAATCATGGTCATGGGAATGGCTTTCATAGACATACGATCTCCTAAAGGAGGACGATAGATGGAACAATCAGCGAAGACATCGAAAATCGCGTTTCTATCCGTGCTGAGCAACACATTTGTTGTCATCTTAAAAATCATTGTAGGTCTCTTAACCGGATCTGTTGCGGTTTTATCAGAAGCCATTCATTCGTTTCTCGATTTAATGGCGTCGTTTATTGCATTTATTTCTGTTCGTATTTCAAGAAAGCCAGCAGATTCTAAACATCCTTATGGACATGGAAAAGTCGAAAATATTTCTGGAACGATTGAGACCCTGCTCATTTTCGTTGCTGGCATTTGGATTATATACGAATGTGTTCACAAATTAATGCATCCAGAGCCAGTTAAGCTGCCCGTGCTTGGCATTGTGGTCATGCTGCTAGGCGCGCTCATCAATTTTGTTGTATCGAGAATTGTGAACAAAGAGGCGGAGCGAGTACATTCAGTCGCCATGAAATCAAATGCATTGCACCTTTTAACGGATGTGTATACGTCACTAGGGGTGGCATTCAGTTTATTGCTTGTAGCATTAACCGACTGGTATTTCCTAGATCCGATCATTGGAATGATTCTGGCCTTCTTTATTATGCGTGAAGCGTTTAAACTCATGAAGGAAGCCTTCCCGCCGCTTGTTGATGCTCGTTTAACACCAGAGGAAGAACAATCAATTGAATCGATCATTCAAGGATTCAGTCAAGAATTTATTGAATATCATGACTTTCGAACAAGGCGGTCTGGTGCAGAGGAATATATTGATTTCCATTTGATTGTAGATGGAAAGACAACCATTGAAGATGTTCACCAATTATGTGATCGAATTGAAGAGAAGATTCAGCTCGAATTTCCGCATGCGCAAATCTTTATTCATGTGGAACCTGAAAGTGAAAGAAGTTTACAAACGTAAAAAAGGCGATCAACCTATTCTCAGGTTGTATCGCCTTTTTTACGCTTCATCTATGAAATGAAATCAATATCCATAAGCAGTATCGTAGTCTTCGTACCAAGAGATATAAGCTGTGTCATCGTTTGACAAACCATGCTTCATATCTAAATAATCAGCTTCGCAAATATCTTCAATTACAGTCATTTCGTTGTTCTTTAATAATACAACAGTTCCCATCATGAACACCTTTCTTTAAAAAATCCTTGACTATTGTACCATTTGAAGAATCAATGTCAACAGAATAATGGAAACAAGACGAAAATATCACAAAATGTTAAAAAATCAGGAGGTAAAAGAACTAGAAGTGCCATGATTTTCACAAATTTTCAGTATTTATTCACATAAATCATTTAGATCAAACTGATCTAAAATGTATGTAAAAGTGTAAAGCTGCATTGATCTTGCTATATTCATAGGATATAATAACGAATGATTATAAGAAATTTATAGAAAACATACATAATAAAGGAGAAATAGGATGGAAACCAACATAACAGAACCACACATTCAAGAAAAGAAGCATCCTGAGCTAGCAGGCGTAGGCTATCGTTTTCTTGCACATCTTTTGGACGGTATCATTATCGGAGTACCAATTGCTTTTATCATGTTTATTTTGGCGTCAGTCTTTTTTGTCTCAAGCCCAGGTGCAGCTCTGATGATGGATGACGACAGTTATTACTATTCTTCAACCGTCATAACGGATGAGGAATGGGAAGCTATTATGGGACTGATCATTTTCTATATAGGGGCAGTCTTGATGGGGACCGTGGTGACATGGCTTTATTACGCCATCATGGAATCATCAAAATTACAAGGAACACTCGGGAAGATGGCTCTTGGCATCAAAGTCACAAAAGTCACAGGCGAAAAGGTCACATTCGGGCGTGCAACTGGCCGCTTCTTTGCAAAAGGCTTTTTGTCTCCGATCTTATATATTGGATATATCCTTGCTTTTTTCACAGAGAAAAAACAAGCACTTCACGATTTGATTGCAAGTACAATTGTTGTGAAGAGATAATGAAAAAAGCACCTCTGCTATATGGTAAGAGGTGCTTTTTTTCATAGATTATTGTATGGAAGAGGGAAACAGCACATAAAATAGAATGATAGTGAAAAAAGAGGCAGAGAAGGGAGACAATCGATTGAGAACAGGAAAAAAGACCGCACAGAAAAAAGGGGCAGGCTTCGGGCTGTTTTTGACAGCACCTGTGTTAGCCTGGGCGTTGTATGATTTTGCAAATACGATCTTTTCATCAAATATGATCACCATTTTCTTCCCGTTTTACTTGCAGGAAACGATCGGGGACAGTGCGAGAATGGACCAGATCGCCAGCACCTTTATTTCTTATGCAAACGCACTAGCCAGCTTTTTTCTCGTCATTTTTACACCTTTATACGGAGTGCTGATTGATCGTACAGGAAAAAAGAAACGCTACATTACGGTGTTTACGTTCATATGTATTGCTTGTACGGTGTTGATGGGGATTTTTGCTGGGATTGATTTCTCAAGTGAATGGTTTGGGCTGCCTGTTTCTTTATTGGTCGTGGTTACCTTGTTTGTGATCGCAAAGTTTTTCTATCATTCTAGTCTTGTTTTCTATGACACCATTTTGCCCGATCTTGGGACAAAGGATGAAATCCCGCTTATTTCTGGATTTGGTATCGCCGTTGGCTATTTAGGGACACTTGTCGGCCTCTCTGTTTATTTACTTGTCGGCAATGACCAGTTTCATGAAGCATTTATCCCAACAGCTCTTTTATTCCTTCTCTTTTCCCTACCCTTTCTCTTTTTTGTAAAAGATCCTCATCCGCTGCCTCAGCAAGAGAAAAAGACATCTTTTTTCAGCGGGTATAAAGAGATTGTTCACACGTTTAAAGAGATGAAAAGGTACAAGCCAGCTTTTATTTTTATGATCGCCTTCTTTTTTATGAATGATGCCTTACAAACAGCAATTGCGATGATGGCTGTTTATGCCAAAATCATTATTGGCTTTACAGCTGGGCAATTTATTTTACTCTATCTTGTGTCGACCATTTCAAGTATCATTGGCTCCTTTCTGTTTGGTTATATCACAAAAGCGATAGGGGCAAAACGCTCGATCACCGTCGTGTATGTCATTTTAATTGTGGCGCTCATTCTAGCTGTGACAGCGACAACCGAATGGGTCTTCTGGGTAGCTGGCAGTTTATTTGGGATTTCACTTGGCGCAAGTTGGGGGGCATCACGAATCTTGATTATTGAACTGACACCGAAGGAAAAGCGAGGACAGTTTTTTGGCCTTTTTGCCTTCTCAGGGAAGGTGTCTTCCATTATCGGGCCCATTATTTATGGCTCAGTTACCCTGCTGTTTGCAGAGCACGGAAATCTCGCAAGCCGCCTAGCACTAGGGTCTTTGCTCATCCTTGCAGCGATAGGACTTGTGATTCATCAATTCGTTCGAGAGAAAGCGTAAAGAAACGTCAACTTTTTACCTATGCTGCCGATATAAAAAGTACAATCTAATATTGAAGAATAGAGGGATTTCCGTGGCTTTAAATAAACAAGAAATTTTACTTGACTCTGGTACCAATGAATTGGAAATTGTGAAGTTTGAAATTGGTGCAAATCAATTCGGCATTAACGTCATGAAAGTAAGAGAAATCATTCAGCCAGTTGAGGTGACGGTTGTACCGCACTCTCACCAAGATGTAGAAGGAATGATTAGTTTACGAGGCGAGATTTTACCAGTCATCAATCTATTTTCCTTTTTTAATGTCGAGTCAGATCAGTCGGAACAAGAGAAATATATTGTGACTGAATTCAACCAACGGAAATTTGTGTTCCATACAGGAACAGTATCACAAATTCACCGCGTCAGCTGGGAAGAGATTGAGAAGCCGACTGCACTGAATCAAGGGATGGACCGTCATTTAACGGGCATCATTAAGCTTGATGAAAAAATGATTTTCCTTCCAGATTACGAAAAAATCATTTATGATATTGAATCCGCTTCAGGTGTTGATACGTATCATATGTTTGACGGTGAGAAAGACGAGAGAAGAACAGGGAAGAAGCTGTATGTCGTTGAAGATTCTCCGCTTCTCATGCGTTTATTAACAAATGAATTAACCGAAGCAGGCTATAAAAACATTGTGACCTTTGAAGATGGCAAACAGGCATATGATCATGTCATGGATCTTGTCAGCAAAGGAATCAGTGTGACAGAAGAAATTGATATGATTATTACGGATATTGAAATGCCTAAAATGGATGGCCACAGGCTAACAAAACTGCTGAAGGACAATCCTTTAACAAATTCTATTCCGATTCTTATTTTCTCTTCGTTAATTACTGAAGATTTGCGTCATAAAGGGGAAACGATCGGTGCAGATGATCAAATCAGTAAACCAGAAATTCATCAGCTGATTGAAAAGGTCGATCATTTTATTATCTAAACAAAAAACCACTCGGCATGAGTGGTTTTTTTCTGTTTAAAAATAACTTTCCCCGAGTCGTTTGAAGACGGGCTTTGTGTAATGTGATTTTTGTTTTGTGGCGGCAGGTTTTTCTTTTAAACCGACATATGTTTGAAGTATTTGTTTTGCTCGGTTTAATGACATATTCGCTTTCGGATTGCGATATGATTGATTTAAATTTCCTAAGTGTGGCAAAAATTCGAAGTCTTCTTTCGTTGGTGGCAGGTGAAAATAATAATCTCCAATTTCAATCAGCACGTCGGACTGTTGTTGACTATACTTGGGATTGTTAGAGAAATGTAGGCCCACTTTTCTTCCTTTACCTTCTTGCAATAGTTTTTGCAGCGCGCGTTTTTTCAAAAGATAAAGAAACTTGGGGTTTGGTGCGGTTTTAGCATGGCGGTTAACAGTATAAATGGCTTTTGCGATGTTTTCTGCTGTAGGTTCTATGTCTTTAGTATGAGCATAATCGTCCATTTTTTCTCTCCTTTGTCTTTCGTCTTCCTGTGCTTAGTATAAATTATACGTTTTTATTAGTAAATTGCAAATAGAGATATTGTAAAAAGAAAACCTTTGGTATAAAGGGATTATGGAGGGTTAAAAATTTTGTGTGTTCGAATCCCCCCAATCTCCCCCCAAAAAACTTCAACTGATTCTATTTCTGTTGATTATATAGTATGTATAGAAGTTATTAATGAAAGGAGGTAATATCATGACATTCAAAAAAGCATTCAATATAGGTTATCTTGTGTTGCTTTTATCTTTTGTTGTCGTATATTTCTTGCTTCCAGCCGATCAATTATTTACAGCAATTATGATCCTCACCGTACTATTCGGAGTATATCAATTTGTGATTTTTAAGAAACTAAAAGAACAAAAACAGCAATAAAAAACGCCCTTGTCTGCATTAGGCGAGGGCGATTGAAATGTAGCCATTCTCATCGTTTGTATTTACAAAAGCCATTTAAGACGCCTTCTGCATTATTTTTCTTCTATCCATTTTATCTGGAGAGAATCCAGCTGTTTTAATTTTCTATATGCTAAAGGTGTCGTATTTTTTATTCTTTTAAACAAATTGATAAAATAACTTGTGCTGTTAAAGCCTACTTGGTAGGCGATTTCTGTAATATTGAAATTCGTTTCTTGGAGCAGGACGAGGCTTTGCTGAATTCTATATTCATTTACATAATGCATGGGTGATTTCTTTAAAATGTCTTTGAAGGATCTGCAGCATTCTGAGCGGCTTAACTGTCCTGCACGAGCAATATCTTCGAGAAGGATCTTTTCATGATAATGCTGGTGAATCCAATTCAGCATAAGTTTCATCCGTTCATTTTTATCGTGTTTACGCGCATCATGTTTCATTTGGAAGCCGTTTTGTAATAAGCATTTCCAAATGGTGATAAGCTGAATATTGAGTTCAAGTTCATAATATACCGGAGTTTCATCAATTAATTGTTGAATGGTTTGAATGCATTGATAGATCTGCTTTGGCCAGTGATCTTTTCGGTTGAATAAAATATAAGGTGTCTGGCTCGCATGCATATAGGGGTGGACAAAAGTGGTGAATAATTCATTCGCTGTGATGAAGTAGGGAGAGACATTTAAACAAACATAAGTACATGCCGTCCCATTCGGATCTTTTGCCATGTGCAGGCAGCCACTATTGATGAAAATGCCATCTCCTTGCTTTACATATAATGTCTCTTCATTGATATGAAATTCAGCCTCACCCTCTAAAATAAAGACAAATTGAAACTCGTCATGCCAGTGAAGAGGGATATAGCCGCTTCTATGATGACGAATTTTCGTATGATAAATAGCAATAGGCCATGTTGTTGTAGAATGCTCCGTCAATTCTTTCAGGTTGTAGTCAATCAGAAAATGATGGTTGTGCATAATTCTCCTCAATATTCTTTTATTTTTATGTTCAATTAATATATCAATATGTAACAAAGTGAACTACTATCAACTATATTATCATGATTTGTTAAGAATTGAGGAGAATGAAAATGAATAGGAGAAAGGGCATTTTACTTGTACTCATAGGCGCCATCTGCTGGGGTGTAGGAGGAACGATTTCACAAAAATTGTTTCAGCAATATGGGATTGATGTCAATTGGCTTGTGACGGTCCGGCTGCTCATTTCAGGGGGATTGCTTTTATTTGTTCATGTGATGACAAAAGAAAAAACACATCTGTTCGGTGTGTGGCAAAAGAAGAGGACAGCGATGCAAGTCCTTCTATTTGGGCTAATGGGTATGCTGGCTGTTCAATATACTTATATGGCATCCATTCAACATGGAAATGCTGCTGTGGCAACGCTGCTGCAGTATACAGCCCCTGTCATGATTATCGTGTATTTGGTCATTCGCAGGCAATCAACCTTCACTAGAAGAGATTTGATTACAGTGGTATTGGCTTTGGCGGGTATGTTTTTCTTATTGACGAATGGTTCTATTTCAACATTAACCGTTCCATTTGTGGCAGTAATTTGGGGAATACTATCGGCTGTGGCGCTCTCGTTTTATACGTTATATCCGATCAGCCTGTTAAAACAATTCGACTCTCTAGTGGTTGTCGGCTGGGCGATGCTTATAGGAGGAGGCGCCCTTAGCTTGATCCATCCTCCATGGAAGGTCAATCTCACTCATTTACCTTTTGAAGCGTATGTCTATTTATTGTTTGTGGTCATATTTGGAACGATGATCGCTTTTTGGTTTTACATAGAAAGTTTGCAATACTTATCACCAAAAGAGTCGAGCTTAATTGGAAGTGTTGAGCCCCTTGCAGCAGTCGTCACGACTGTTTTCTGGTTAAAAGAGCCATTCGGACTTTTCCAATGGATAGGGACAGCTTGTATTGTCTATATGATTTTATTCTTGGCATTGTATCAGCCGAAAAAATGAGCGGGGTGGGCGATGAACAATAGAAGGAATGATAAGAAGAATTGACTGAATTAAATATAAACAAAGTGAACTATTAGTTCATGATAACTACCTATTTATCAAAATGGGTAGTTTCTCAAATGATATTTTTTTATATATGCAGCCCACCATATGCGCGTATATGTGATGCATAGGATGAATTATTTTGTATGAATAGAATAAGCGCAATAAAAACAACCATTAAAGTCAGTTTCATTCGTCATTTGTTTGGCTTCATCCATGGCGCTTTCGCCATTCATGTGCAGGCCAATCAACGTACGGCTTGCAGCATCGCCTAAAAATGCACAATCTTCTGTATGTACAACAAACTGTCCCTGTTCATTTTTAGTATGAATAAAATAGTAACTTTTTAGCATTTCTTTCACCTCCAACCTGACTATCCTACTATAAAACGTTTAAAGATGTAAAGGAATTTTATTGTGAAAAACATGAAAAAATGGATCAATAAAGCAAGGCTTCAAGCAGATTCTCTCAACAGAAAAATGCATGAAGGACGTTTCAGCCATGCAAAAAGGACTTTCCTGAAAAGAAAGTCCTTTTTGCTATTTACTTATTGAACTCCCTGCCCTTTTAGTTCACGCTGCACGTCTAAGTCGTCAGCTTCTCTGCTAAACTTTGGCAGTGTAATGAAGTAAAAAAGGAAGACAAGTAAAATAATAAAGCCCATTCCGTAATAAATATAAGAAACATTTGTGATGAGTTTTGGAAATAATACCGCAATCAGACCTAATGTCATCGATTGAGCAAACATAGTGAGCGGGTCAACCCATCCTGACACACGACCCATCAGTCGAGGATGGACGATTCTAGGCAGCCAGCCTCCAATGACAATGTTGACTGGGCCAATGCATGTACCAATGACAAATGACGTGACATAAAACAACCATAAGGTATGGGTAGAACCAAGGACAAAAATCAAAATACCTGCGACCAAAATTGGAATCGACATGAGATATTGCATCTTTACCTTTTTAGCGAGGACAGAGCCCATTAAGCTTCCAACGAGCAAGCCTGCACCGATCGCAATGGTAAAGAAGGATGTATGCAGTTCAAAATGGTCTGGTGAAAGTCCATATTTCATTGTAAACATCGGAAGAACGGCAAATGCGCCATTGACTAGACCGAAAACAAAAAAGCCAAAAATTAAAGAAGCCAATAATTTATTTTTTAAAATATATAGGATGCCTTCTTTAAAATCTTTCAGAGACGTTTTGATGGTCATGCCTCTCCAGCCAGCTTGTCCATTTGGCTGACGCGCTTCAATTGGAATGTTACATGAACGAATCAGGATGCCTGAAATAATAAAGCTGACCAAATCAATTGTAATGGCACCGTGAAGTCCAATCGTCTTATACATAATGGCACCAAGTCCAACGCCAAATACCATAAATAAACTAAACAGCATTTGATTTAAGCCAGCGGCTTTTGCATATTGATCTTTATTTAAAATCGCCTGAACGAGAGAAGCTTCAGCTGGATAGAAGAACTTCGTAATAGCACTTCGAATAAACAAGATCAAGAAAATAAGTGGCAGTGAATTAAAATAAATAACAATGAATAATACAATCGTCAGCCCAGCTCGTATCCAATCACAGTTCTCTGCGACTTTTTTACGATCAAAACGGTCTGCGACCACACCCACCATAAAAAAGACAAAGACGGTAGGAAGAGAATACATAAGTTCAGCCAATGTGGCGTATGCGGGCTGATGACTAAAATGGTCGAGCAAATAAAAGGCAAACGCCATATTGCCTACTGTTGTCCCCATTTGCGAAGCAAGTGCCGCAAAAAAGAGACGAACAAAATTTCTGTTTTTAAAAATATCCATAAATACGCTCCTTAACCTGAAGATCCCACTTTATATCATATAAAATTTTAACCATTCGTACAATTGATTTCATCTACTGGCTAATGGTCACAGGTGTTCCGTTTGGAACGAGTGAAGCAAGCTCGATGACATTCTGATTATACATGCGAATGCATCCTCTAGAAACAGCTTTACCAATTGAAGACGGGTTATTCGTACCGTGAATGCCGTAATGAATTTTTGAGAGGCTCAGCCAATAAGCGCCAAAGGGGCCTCCTGGGTTTGGCTGTCTGTTGACAATATAATAAGAACCTGTCGGTGTCATATTTAAAATTTTCCCTGTTGCAATCGGATACGAACGAATAAGCTGTGATCCAGAAAACAAAACGAGACGTTTCGTTGAAATCGAAACAAAGATGCGGTATGGGATCGTATTAGGATCTGGCAAACCAGGTATGATGATGACCTCATTTTGTTCAGGCTGGCGAGCTTGAAGTGACGGATTTGCAGCCTTTAAGGCATCTGTTGTTGTTCGAAAATCAAGCGCTATAGAAGCAAGAGTTTCTCCTCTTTTCACTGTATATCGCAGCACCAAAGTACACTCCTTTTACTCAAATAAAAGAAGCCATGATGCCGTCACTTGACATACTATATGGACGGAATCAGGCCCAGTAAGGTTTCTCCTAACATTTGTCATGAAAAAGAACTCTGATTATACATATGCAGGAGAGGGCGGTTTGGCTTCTATTTATACACGAGATGTAAAGGTAAAAAAGGTTAACTCTGGCTTGGCTAAAAACCGAAGCGGGAGACGTGTTGTCCCAAGTCCACGGTTGACATAGATGCGGTGCTGATCGCTTTCGTATAAACCTTCTACATATGTACGGCCATAAGGTGCTGTGAGAATCGGTCCATAGAAAGGCAGCTGCACTTGACCGCCATGCGTATGCCCGGAAAGCTGCAAGTTAATAGGTGTTGTTTTCAGCTCTAATGCTGCATCAGGCTCATGGACGAGCAGCAACGTAAATAAATCAGATGATACTTCCCGTTTGATCAAATCGTAATCAGGCACGCTCATCATAAGATCATCCAGTGCAGCAATCTGAATATGTGCATGATCTTTTTCTAATAGAAACACATCATTTTTACATAATGTAAATCCACAAGCCTCCATTGTTTTCTCATAAAGCTCCACTCCGAATGGTCCGTAGTCATGATTTCCGTAGATGGCTAGTTTACCGAACGGAGCATGAAGCTTATTCAAATAAGTCTTCGCTTTTTCATGCTCTTGGGTGGATGCTTGAAAATCAACGAGATCACCTGTGAACACAATGAGATCTGGAGATGCAGCATTGATTTTCTGAACGATGGCTTCTAGGTCCTTCGCAGGAAATGTATCACTCAAATGAACGTCACTAAATTGGGCTATTTTAAACTGGTCAAATGAAGCTGGAAGCTGAGCATCTTGAATGGTCAGTGACACGGTATCGATCATGCGCGGCTCAATGTACCTGGCATATCCATATCCACAACTTGTAGCCAAAAAACCGAGAATACTCGCACCAGCTGCTCCTTTTAAAAATTGTCTGCGGGAAAGCTGCTTCATATAAGACTCCTTTATAAATAAAATTAAGTATAGCATCATATTTGGATAATCTCCCATATGGTGCACCGAGGGTCAATCATGATATGATAGACAATAATGAATGAATAGTCATTCAAATCATACAAAGGGGGAGAACAAATGACGAAGCAAACAGTGATTGTCACAGGGGGATCAAGCGGTATGGGGAAGGCAATGGCTGCCCATTTGGCAGCTGAAGGCTGGAATGTTGTGATTACTGGTAGAACGGAAGAGACGCTGGAAAAGACGGCAAAAGAAATGAAGCAGAAGGGCGGAGCAGTCGCTTACTTCCAAATGGATGTGCGAAACCCAGAGGATGCTGACCAAATGGTCAAGTTTGCGGTGGATACATTTGGTGATGTCGATGCCCTCATTAACAACGCAGCAGGAAATTTTTTAGTGCCAGCAGAAAAGCTGTCTCCTAACGGCTGGAAAGCTGTGATTGATATTGTGTTAAATGGTACATTTTTTTGCAGCCATGCAGTGGGCAATTACTGGATTCGGCAAAAGAAAAGGGGCAGTATACTTAACATGGTGGCTACCTATGCATGGGGTGCTGGTGTAGGCGTGGCGCATTCGGCGGCAGCAAAGGCCGGCGTGTTGTCCCTGACTCGAACGCTTGCTGTTGAATGGGGGAGGCAATATCGAATTCGCGTCAATGCCATCGCACCAGGCCCAATCGAGAGAACAGGCGGAGCAGATAAACTATGGGAATCAGAAGAAGCAGCGCAAAGAACATTAGATAGCGTTCCTCTTGGCAGACTGGGCACACCTGAGGAAATTGCAGCGCTTGCGAGCTTTTTATTATCGGAGCATGCGTCGTATATAAATGGAGATTGTATTACGATGGATGGGGGACAATGGCTCAACCAATCACCATTTTGATTGACGATGTAAGACCTGCTTTTGATGTGGTATAATCACACAAAGAGAGAAGCAGGTGATGAAAATGGTCGATCCATTGGATATTTTAACGAATATTGAAGATGTTTTCCCGCACTATCAAGCAATATTCAGTGCGGAAGAGCAAAAAGTGATAGGCTATGAGATTCTAGGAAGAATGAAGCTTGAGTCAGAAACGGTCAGCCTAGGCTCCTTCTTTACGGATTCATCTATTCCTGACGAATATAAATTGGAAGTAGATCACAAAGTACTGACTCAAGCACTTGATCTCTTCACAACAGCAGATGACGATTTGCTCATTTTTATTAATCATGATGCCAATATCCTCATGCTGGATCACGGGGAAAGCTTTTTAGAACTCTTAAAGGAATATGAAGCAAGGGGCATTCAGCTTAACCGGTTTGTTATTGAGTTTGCAGAGCATACGTTTAGCGGCGACATTGAACAGCTATACCATACGTTAACGTATTATCGTACATATGGGATTAAAATCGCCGTCTCAAATATAGGAAAAGAAAGCAGTAATCTGGACCGGATTGCCTTGCTTTCACCTGATTTATTAAAAATAGATTTACAGGCATTAAAGGCATCGGCTCCATCTCCTTCCTATGAATATGTCTTGTACAGCATTTCATTGCTTGCAAGAAAAATAGGAGCTGCTTTAATTTATGAGGACATTGAAGCAAATTTCCAGCTACAGTATGCTTGGAGAAATGGCGGGAGATATTTTCAAGGGTTCTATCTTCATGAGCCTGCAGGAGAATTAATCGATCGAAGCCACCGAAAAGATCAGCTTAGAGAAGAATTCCAGCAATTTATTGCCCATGAGAAAAAGAAGCTGCAAGCTGTCTACGAACATTCTGAAACATTTTATAAACGAATTCATCAAGCTGTTACGACTTTAAAGAAATCGTGCAGCACAAATGATGAGCTCATTCAAAAACTGGCACTTGAACTAACAGATTGCAGCTTTCGGATTTATATGTGTAATGAAGAAGGCTTTCAAATCACTGGAAATGTGTTCAAAAAAGAAGAAGAATGGTTGTTTCAGCCGGAGTATATAGAAAAAAACTGGAGCTGGCGTCCTTATTTCCTAGCAAATATTCTTCAAATGAGAATTAGCGGAAAAGGATTTTTCAGCGATATTTATAGTGATTTAGAAACAGGTGAGAGGATACGTACGTTTTCTTATCCTTTAGAGGGAGATATGTATTTGTTTATAGACCTTCCATATGCCTATTTATATGAGCAAGATGGATTAATTTGAAGACGCGGCGTGAAGACTAATCCTCGCATTCTTTGTCAGTCCTGCGTGGCAGTGCTCATGAATGTACAATTCGCTCCGGTACCCGTCCTTCCTAGACTTCAAAGGTTTTCTATACACTGAAATGTAAATAAAAGGAATCTTAGCCTTTTGTCATCAATCTGAGCAGCCTCGTAGGCTGCTTTTTTTGATAGAAAAAAGAAAAATTAAAAAATGGTTGACAATGAAACTGATAATCATTATCATTTAGTTATAGAGAGAAGCTACTCTCTGTTCCCCAACCCCTCTATCAGATCAAGATCCAAAAAACTTGGCGCTACCCCCGCCAAGTTTTTTTTGTGCTTCAATCTTTCCCTTCATGCATAGGACAGCCCAAACCCTCCATACATCTTAAGTGATGATAGTTAGACAGTAGGAGGGAAACATCATGATCAAACGTGACACGCGGCTGCTCATTGATTTGCCAAGACCAGATCACCCAGATGCAAATGGTGCCGCTGCTGTGCAAGAATTACTCGGCGGAAAATTCGGTGAAATGTCCACATTAAATAATTACATGTTTCAATCCTTTAACTTTAGAGGGAAACGAAAACTCAAACCGTTTTATGACCTCGTATCCAGTATTACAGCTGAAGAATTCGGTCATGTTGAGCTTGTGACCACAGCCATCAATCTCATGATTACCGGAACCACCCATGGCGGGGACCCAGATACGACGCCGATGAAGGCAGCTGTCGATAAACGAAATACACAGCATTTTATTCAAACAGCCCAAACAGGCTATCCGTTTGATTCAATGGCAAAACCTTGGACAGGAGAGAATGTGTTCTCAAGCGGCAACCTGATTCTTGACCTCCTTCATAATTTCTTCCTTGAATGCGGAGCACGTACGCACAAAATGCGTGTATATGAAATGACGGACCACCCTACAGCAAGAGAGATGATCGGTTATTTACTTGTCAGGGGCGGCGTGCATATTGTGGCATATGCAAAGGCACTAGAAGTCGCTACAGGAGTAGATGTAGGGAAGATGCTGCCAATCCCAAATCTTGATAACAAATACTTTGATTCAGCGAGAAAATTTGAAGATCAGAATGTTCATACAAAGCTGTATACATTTAGTGATACGGACTACAAGGATATCAATAAAATTTGGAAAGGCAGCCACCCGATTGATGGAAAGCCGCTCACAGTCATTGAAGGCACCCCGCAAGGTGCACCTGTGCCAGATTATAGAGAATTACCGGAAGAGTTTGCTCCAGGCATATCAAAAGAGGATTTTGATGAAATTGCGAAACGACTGATGAGATCTGCTGGTTTATAAAAATCATGGTGCATGAGATTAGAAAAAAGACTCAAACTAAAAAAACAGATTCTTTTTCTTTTTTTGAATTCAAGAGGAAAAATATCATCTGAGAACACTTTATGGTATGATGCTTTGTAGGACTTGTGTATAATCAATACGGGTTCATCTTGAGTTGTTTTTTTGAAAGGAGTCTTTTTTTAGAATGTCACAATTAATGGGTATCATTACAAGGCTGCAAAGTCTTCAAGAGACAGCAGAAGCTGCAAACGAGCCGGCACAGCGTTATTTCGAAGTGAACGGTGAGAAAATCTGTAGTGTTAAGTATTTCGAAAAGAATCAAACGTTTGAATTGACTGTTTTTCAACAAGGGGATAAGCCAAACACTTTCCCATTTGACAACATTGATATGATTTCGATTGAGATTTTTGAGCTTCTACAATCCTAAGCTGAATCGTATGAAATGTTTTTTCTGAGGATTCCTTCGTTTATTGCGGCAGCATACATGGATCATCATAGATGATATGTACAAATGGAAGATGATCAATCAGCGCATTTTTCGGATAAGAGACCATTAAAAAGGAGTTCCTTTCTGTGAGTGATTCTTTTTTCTACAATCTTTCTGAAGATCGTTTAGCGTTTTCTGATGTCGTCATGAGAATGAAAGACTTTATTCGAAAAGACCCTAGATCCGCCTATGTGTTATCAATTGGTACGGATTCTCAGGTCAATCAAAATGTCACAACATTTATGACTGCAATTCATCTCCACCGGATTGGCAAAGGAGCTTGGGGCTGCCTCACACAACAAGTGATTGAAAGACCCGTGCAAAGTCTTAGAGAAAAAATTTCATTAGAGACAGCGTTTAGCCAAAAGGTATGTGCAGACATCCTTGAGGGGCCTTTAACAGAACTGATGGATTTGCTTCTTCCGTTTGCTGAGGAAGGGGCAGACCTTCGTTTTGAAGCCCATCTGGATATTGGCAAAAAAGGAAGTACGAAAGAGCTGATCCAGGAAATGACCGGAATGATCACAGCTATGGGAATTGAAGCAAAAATAAAACCCGACTCATATGCAGCATTTTGCTATGCCAATCGATACACAAAATAAATTCCGTCATTTTTCTCCAAACCTTGTCGAAACGTGCGGTTGACGATTCGATTCTAGTTCCTTATTCTAGCTGTATAGAGAGGAAGCAGACATTCAAAAGCCTGCTAATCAATATAAAAGCATATATGAAACAGGGGGCCTGATGTTGAATGAGCGTCATCGAAAATCGTTTTAATGAAGAAGAGAAAAAGCTATTATTAAACGTATTGCTGAATCAGGAATATGCTGTCGAATTACTAAGCAGTGAGATCAATGATATAGAATGTGGAACAAAAAATGTCGACGACAATACGTATAAGCAATTGATCACATTGTATGACAGAGTAAGGTTTGAGAATTAATATTGGTTTAACATTCTATTAGATACTCGGGGGCTGAGTATCTTTTTTATGCAGAAAAAATCTTTCGACAAAATTCGTTTTAGTTTATGCTTAATTGTAATGGGGAATGTATGATTGATGATTGAGAGAAAAGGGGTCGAAGAAACATGATAGAGATAGAGCCGACTCAATTGCTTGAGTCCACAGTAGCCGAGCATATGATTGATGCAGATAAAGTCGCACATGTTCAAATTGGCAATAACCTTGAGCATGCCCTATTGGTTCTAACCAAAACAGGATATACAGCTATTCCGGTATTAGACGCTTCTTATCATTTACACGGGTTAATTGGAACGAATATGATTATGGATAAAATCTTCGGTTTAGAACGAATCGAATTTGAGAAGCTCGACCAGTTGAAGGTCGAAGAGGTTATGCTGAAAGATATTCCGAGACTCAAAACGACAGATCCTGTAATAAAAGGCGTTCACGCTGTGACGAATAATGGATTTGTTTGTGTAGTAAATGAGGAGCAAGTCTTTGAAGGCATTTTTACTCGACGAGTTGTATTAAAGCGCTTAAATGAGGTCATTCATTCCGCGAAAAAATGAGCTGGAGCCCAGCTTATTTTTTTTGCCTTCATAAGTTAAAATTTATATAATGAGCATATGAAATAAGAAAAACTTATAGAGAGAAAGGGGACGCCCATGCAGCTTCAGGAGTTACATATGCTTGTTGTGCTAAGTGAAGAATTGAATATGAGGAAGGCTTCGGAACGGCTCTTTGTCTCTCAGCCTGCATTATCACAAAGATTGCAGACAATCGAAAAGGAATGGGGAACGAAAATCTTTTTTCGTTCACAAAAGGGGCTGACCGTGACTTCAGCAGGTGAACAGATTATCCAATTTGCAAAAGAAGTAACGGTTGAACAGGATCGAGTGAGAGAACGAATTGATGAACTTGAGGGTGACATTCATGGTACACTCAAGCTTGCGGTGGCGTCGATTATTGGACAGCACTGGCTGCCAAAGGTGTTAAAACGGTATGTCGAAAAATATCCAAATGCCAAGGTGTCACTCGTTACCGGCTGGAGCAGTGAAATGCTCAAAAGCTTGTATGAAGACCACGTGCACATAGGAATCATCCGCGGAAACCCTGATTGGAAGGGGACAAAGGAATACTTAATGACAGATCATTTATATTTAGTCGATTCCGTGATCAAGGACGTAGATGAATTAATCAAGACTGAGCGGCCATTTATCCAATTTAAAAGCGACAGCACGTATTATCAGGAAATCCAGCACTGGTGGCATCAAAAATTTAAAGTATCTCCAAAGCAGACGATTTTAGTAGACCAAATTGAAACATGTAAACAAATGGCCTACCACGGCATCGGCTACGCCATTTTGCCTTCTGTTACTCTATATGACCACGAAAAAAGTGTTTATAAAACACCGCTTGTTGATGTGAACGGAGAGCAAATCGGCCGTGACACATGGCTGCTAGGCTATGAAGCGTCTTTTCAGTTAAAACAGGTACAAGCATTTGTTGGTGTGGTTAAAGAAATGCTTGAAAATGATGCCGTGTAAGTACCTTCTTGGAATAGGGAGGTACTTTTTTTTATGAAATCATTTGACAATGAAAATCATTATCATTTAAAGTGTACATATAATAATTGAAAATGATTATCATTTAGATGAGGTGACCGATAGATGAAAGCACTAATTGCATTTGCGAGTATGTCTGGAAATACGGAAGATATGGCAGCGATCTTAAAGCAAACACTTGAAGGAAAAGGGATACATACAGAGATGATGGAATTTGATGATATGAACGCAGAGGACCTATCCTCATACGATTACGTATTCATTGGTTCTTATACTTGGGGTGATGGAGATTTGCCATATGAAGCAGAGGATTTTTATGAGGAGGTCTCTACTCTTGAACTTAGTCACATAAAAGCAGCTGTCTTTGGATCGGGTGATTACAGCTATCCAAAGTTTTGCGAGGCTGTCCATACATTCCATGACATGCTGAAATCAACGGGTGCATCTGTTTTTCCTGAAACATTAAAAATGGAGCTTGCACCGGATACAGATGAAGATGTGGCGTGCTGTCAGGAATTTGCTGTGAGCTTTTTAACGTGGGCCGCTTTGTCTGAGAAACGAGTTGAAAATCATGTTTCATAAAGGAGCAACAGCCGTTGCAGCATCTAAAAGTGGTGGATACTTTGTTGCTGTAAAACGTGAAGGTATTTTTCACTATAGTGTGGAGAGCGGATGGCAGCAGCTGTTTAAGCTCAAGCATAAAATTCATGCGATCAGCTATATTGGTCCTTATTTATTCGGTGTTGGTGAAAATGGCACAGTGATTAGATCAGGAGATGAAGGCAATACATGGGCCTTATCTTCATTTCCAACAAACGCAGTCGTCTGGTCTATTACAGGACGCAATGATGGGTTTGTATGTGCGCACGGAAAACATAGTATCTATGTGTCAAATGATTTCGGAATTTCCTGGGAAATTATGAAGCCATTTGCTCATGTGAATCATCCGCCGGTCATTCGTTCTTTATGTGCTGCAGGTGACCACCTTTATATTGGAACACAGATTCATGAGGTTCACGGAGGAATATGGGTGTATGACTTGCAGAGTGAACAGATTTTTCTTTTAAACAGAGAGGAGCACCGAATGACAGCTTCTATGCTGCTCTGTCATGAACATCTTCTTGTTTGTGCATTAGGTTCAAAAAAAGGCAAAAAAGGATCTGTTCAAATTTTAGATTTACATACAAATATTCTGCATGATATTCAATCACAGGCCTTTGCTAGAGAAGAATCATTTTTGGATGTATCAGAGGATAATGGCATTGTGTATGTGACCACCTCACAAGACGAACACGGATTTTCTAAAGTGTATCAGCTTGATATTGAGCAAAAAGAGCTCAAATGGTTTGATACGATCAAAGGACACGGTTTTCGTGTAGCCAATCAAAACGAAAACTTTTTCTGTGCGGGTTTATATGAAAGTAAGTTTGTCAGGCCGTATGAGGAGCCAGCGTTGATTCATTGATAAGGAGGAAGAAAAAGTGACAGAAAAGGTTTTATTGGTGTATGCCACGATGTCTGGAAATACAGAAGCGATGGCAGATTTAATTGAAAAAGGTATAACGGAAGCAGGAGCCAGCGTGGACCGGCATGAAGCGATGGATATTGATGCCGAGCTGCTTAATGATTACTCGCACATTATGTTAGGTGCGTATACATGGGGAGATGGCGATCTTCCGGATGATTTTATTGATTTATATGAAGAAATGGAAGAGCTTGATTTAACAGGAAAAGCATTTGCAGTATTCGGTTCTGGTGATACATCTTACGAACATTTTTGCGGAGCTGTTGACCTAATCGAAGAAAAAGTGAAGGAGCTTGGCGGTGACATTGTCCTCCCATCAGTTAAAATTGAGCTGAATCCAGAAGGAGAGGAAGAAGACGAATTAATTTCTTTTGGTAAACAATTTGTTCAGCTTCACCAGCAAGAAGCGGGATAATCGGTCCCGCTTGTTTTATTTTCCATTGAGGAGATGACTCTTTCACTTGTCATTAAAACACTCCTTTGGTACAGTAATGAAGTATAAATTAAGAGGAGGACATACATACATGAAACAAATGGACGCTAATGAAATTATTTCATTTATTCAAAATAGTACAAAATCAACACCTGTCAAAGTCTATATTAAAGGTGACTTAGAAGGTATTGAGTTTGGTGAACATGCAAAAACATTCATCACAGGAAACACTGGAGTTGTTTTCGGTGAGTGGAGTGAAATTCAAGAAGTGCTAGCATCAAACAAAGACAAAATTGAAGATGTTGTCGTGGAAAATGACCGCCGCAACTCTGCAATTCCGATGTTAGATTTGAAAAACATTAAAGCCCGTATTGAGCCAGGGGCAATCATCCGTGACCAAGTTGAAATCGGTGATAATGCAGTTATTATGATGGGTGCTTCTATTAATATCGGTTCTGTAATCGGCGAAGGTACGATGATTGACATGAACGTGGTGCTTGGCGGCCGTGCGACAGTAGGTAAGAACTGTCATATCGGTGCTGGGTCTGTTCTTGCAGGTGTTATTGAGCCGCCGTCTGCCAAACCAGTTGTGGTAGAAGATGACGTTGTCATCGGTGCGAACGCTGTTGTTCTAGAAGGCGTGACAATTGGTAAAGGTGCAGTAGTAGCTGCTGGTGCGATCGTTGTGAACGATGTAGAGCCTTACACAGTTGTAGCGGGTACACCTGCTAAGAAAATCAAAGACATCGATGAAAAAACAAAAGGTAAGACAGAAATTAAACAAGAACTGCGTCAGCTTTAATTCATATAATTCGCAGCTGAAGACAAAGACGTGGATGAGATATCCACGTCTTATTCGTATAGAAGAAAGGAAGCGAGTTCACTTGTTAAATCGTGAGCAATTAATATCCATTCGAAGAGATTTACACCAAATCCCTGAGCTTGGTTTCCAAGAATTTAAAACACAAGCGTATCTTATTCAGCATTTGGACACCTATTCAAAAGATCGAGTTGAGATTGAAACATGGCGAACTGGGCTTTTTGTAAAAGTGAAAGGGACAAATCCAACGCGTTTATTTGCTTATCGTGCAGATATGGACGGCCTGTCTATACCAGAGGAAACAGGGTATCCATTTGAATCTGTGCATGAAGGGAAGATGCATGCATGTGGACATGACCTTCATATGACCATTGCACTTGGTATCATCGATCATTTCGTTCATGAACCGATCAAAGAAGACGTATTATTTATCTTCCAGCCGGCAGAAGAAGGTCCAGGCGGTGCCGAACCAATGCTTACAAGTGATGTTCTCAAAAAATGGACGCCAGACTTTATTACAGCGCTGCATATCGCACCTGAATATCCTGTTGGAACAATTGCTACAAAGCCTGGTTTGTTATTTGCCAATACGAGTGAGCTTGTGATTGAGCTTGAAGGAAAAGGCGGACACGCTGCATATCCTCATTTAGCAAATGATATGGTTGTTGCTGCAAGTGCTCTTGTAGGTCAGTTGCAATCGGTGATTTCGCGTAATGTTGATCCCCTTGATAGTGCGGTCATTACAGTGGGCACGATTACCGGAGGAACGGCTCAAAATATTATTGCGCAGCATGCAAAGCTTGACGGTACCATTCGCACACTTTCGCCAGAGTCTATGGACAAGGTGAGAAAGCGAATTGAGGCATTGGCAAAAGGAATTGAAATTGGCTACGAATGCAAAGCAACTGTTCGTTACCCTTCGTCTTATTACGAAGTGGACAATTCAAAGGATTTGACAGAGGAATTTATGTCATATGTAGCCGAAGAAGGACTTGCGAATGTGATTGAATGCAGAGAAGCCATGACAGGAGAAGATTTTGGCTACATGCTGAAAAAATATCCCGGCTTCATGTTTTGGTTAGGGGTCGATTCAGAATACGGCCTGCATCATGCAAAGCTCCAGCCGGATGAAAACGCGATTGAAACAGCTGTGAATGTCATGACGGCTTATTTTAAAAAGCAAGCTGGTGAATGAATAATCGAGCTGCCTCCTGTACACCTTATGAACAGGAGGTGTTCTTGATTATGACAAGAATTGGTGTAGAACAATCTTTATCCGATGTAGAAGAACTATTGAAGCAAAAAGGGTATGATGTCGTACGTATTCAAAATGAACAGCAAATGGATCAGTGTGACTGTTATGTCGTCACAGGATTAGATTCAAATGTTCTTGGCATTTCAGACACAACAACAAAGGCATCTGTTATTACAGCATCAGGTATGACGGCTGATGAAATTTGCCAAGAAGTAGAACAGCGTGTTCAATAAAACAAGAAAAAGAACCGGTAGATTATGATCCCGGTTCTTTTTGCTCTTTTTCTATATCGAGTACTTCTTTCATTTTTTTGCGCAAGATTCGTTCTACCCGCCATTGCTCCATTGTTTCGGTTTTCGCTATGATGCGTAGCACAAGGGAAGAAGAACCGAACGCCTCCACGCCGACAACTTGAGGACCTTCGATAATTTGAGGAGTTTCCTCCCGCACCTCATCACAGGCAGCTTGAAGGGCTGTGATCATCTGATCCACATTTTCATCCGGAGACAGCTCAATATCAACGAGTGCCTGCATCGTCCCTCTTGAATGATTGCTCACATTCAGTATGCTGCGATTAGGAATGAAATGAAGGGTGCCGTCAAAGCTTCGAAGCTGCGTGGTTCTTAGTCCAATTTGTTCGACAATCCCATCAAATCCAGCGACCGTTATATATTCTCCTACATCAAATTGTTTTTCCAATAGTATAAAGAATCCGGTCACAATATCACTCACTAACCCTTGAGCGCCAAAACCGATCGCAAGTCCTACAACGCCTGCACCTGCCAGCAAAGCTGTCGGGTTATAATGAAATAAGTCGAGGATCATCACAACTAGAATAAAAATCAATAAGTAGGCGAAAATATTTAACGTCAGACTTTGCAGCGTCTGAGCTCTTGATAAAGAGACTTCATGCTTTTCAGCGAATGTGGAATAGGCTCGCTTAATCATCTTGTTTCCTATGGCTCTGATGATAAAGTAAATAGCAAAAATGGCGACTAGTTTTAGCAAAATCATACTGCTATTGAGGATAATGGAAACCCAATCTACTTGTTGAAATGCTCTCATGATCTTCAAAACCTTTCTATGTATGCTCTAAAAGAGAAGCTAATCATTTGTTCCCTTTTGCAAGTCATGTTAAACTTTTGATAGGTGAAGCAGGAATTGTGACAAATCGTTAATTAAATTTATTATTAATTAATATTGACTAAAAATCGCATAAGTATTATAATTGTAATTGTGAAGTTATTAACTAAATGAGAATTTTAAGTTTTGATTCTCATTTTATATACAGCTAAGAAGACTGTATAAAGATATTATTTTTTGGAGGGATTTACATATGGCAGAGCGTTTTGTAGGAAAACAAGCTCCACGTTTTGAAATGGAAGCAGTACTTGCTAACAAGGAATTTGGTAAAGTAAGTTTAGAGGAAAACATGAAGAATGACAAATGGACAGTTCTTTTCTTCTATCCAATGGATTTCACATTTGTTTGCCCAACTGAAATTACAGCAATGAGCGATCGTTATGACGAGTTCGAAGATTTAGATGCAGAAATCATCGGTGTATCTACTGATACAATCCACACGCATCTTGCTTGGATCAATACAGACCGTAAAGACAATGGTCTAGGTGAATTAAAATACCCGTTAGCTGCTGATACTAACCACACAGTATCTAGAGAATACGGCGTTTTAATTGAAGAAGAAGGAATTGCTCTTCGCGGTTTATTCATCATTAACCCAGAAGGCGAACTTCAATACCAAACAGTATTCCACAACAATATCGGTCGTGATGTAGATGAGACATTACGTGTTCTTCAAGCATTACAAACTGGTGGACTTTGCCCAGCGAACTGGAAACCTGGTCAAAAAACACTTTAATTGATAACTGAAGAAACAGGAGGGTCTAACTGATGTTAGACCTTTTTGTTTCGACACATACAATGGATGGAGGCGCTTCATAATGAAATTACGTCAACCAATGCCAGAACTAACTGGTGCAAAAGAGTGGTTAAATGGAGAAGTAACAAAAGAAAATTTGATTGGTGACAAACCAACATTGATTCATTTCTGGTCAGTCAGCTGTCATCTTTGTAAAGAGGCAATGCCTCAAGTCAATCAATTCCGTGATGAGTACAAGGATCAACTAAACGTTGTAGCAGTTCATATGCCTCGTTCAGAAGATGACCTAGATCTAGAAAAAATCAAAGAAGTTGCGAAAGAGCATGAAATCACGCAGCCAATCTTTGTGGACAGTGATCATCACCTAACAGAAGCCTTTGAAAACGAATATGTACCTGCATATTATGTATTTGATAAAACAGGTGCTTTGCGTCACTTCCAAGCCGGCGGAAGCGGAATGAAAATGCTTGAAAAACGTGTCAATCGAGTGCTTTCTGAGTCTGAAAAGGCTGCAGAATAGGCTTTCCCCCATAAATGGGGGTTTTTTCATGGGCAAAAACAGGCGGCGTATTGCACTGGACGAGTTTATTATTCCTAAGAAAAGAGAAAATGAGGGAGTTTATTAAAAAATATCCCTGAAACAAAAAGGTATAACGACCTATTTACATTTTTGTTTTGAAATGAAATTGTAAAGATTTTAACTTTTTACTATTCAGAACGTTTTTGCACAAAAGAAATTTCAGTTAGGTAAATAACTATATAAATCAAGTAGTATAAGCGTTTATTCAATTTTTTTACAATATTTTAAGGTTTGTCAAAAGCCTATGGTGTCAATGAAATGGGTGCCGATTTTTCCTCCTTGGCAAAATTTTAGTTGAAAATACCTATCTGTTAGCAAACTGTAAAATGATAAAAAAATAGTTGATAAAATTAGTTTTCTAATCTAATATTTACTATAGAATATTTTTTATATGATGAGGGGGAAATCCATTGTTTAATGAGAGGGAAGCGTTACGTTTACGATTGGAACAATTAAACGAGGCAGAAGTAAAGGTCATCCGTGAATATCAAATTGAGCGCGATGCGATTTATGCAAAATTAAGAGAATTAGACCGTCAAGGAACAGGTCTAGTGTCAGATACAAAAAAAGAAGTACGTACAGAAAGAAAGACAGATTCACTGCCTGTATTAGCTGAGCTTGCTGCGCAAGAAATGAGAAGCTACCAGCAGCCGGCACAACCACAATCATCATCTTTAGGAACAGGACAGCTAAACGGTGCACCTGTAGGTATTCCTGAAGGATCGACAAGACGCAGAAGAGGCACAGCTCGTCCTGGCTCAAAGGCAGCGAAGCTTCGTGAAGCTGCGATTAAAACGTTAAAACGTCATAATGCAGCGATTAAAAGCTCAGAACTTCAAAAAGAGATAGAAAAAGAGAGCGGTCTTGAAATCCCAAATATGACAACGTTTATGCAAAGCTTAATTAAAATGTATCCTGAAGTGAAGAAGCCTTATCGCGGACAGTATATTTTAGAAGGCGACATTCAAACAGAAGACGAATAAATAAAAAAAACTGCTGGGCGTCAAGCCAGCAGTTTTTTTATTCGAGAATTACTTCTTTTGATCAACTGTATAGACAATTTTGCGTTCCTTAGGCAGGTGATCACGCTGTTTTTTAAAGCCGTCGATTTTGACTGTCATGACTTCTCCATTACGCTGCACAGCATCGACTTGTTCCTGAAGTGTTTGAACTTGTTCGTTGAGTTTCTTCAAAATCGGTTCGATTTCTTCTGTCGTTTGCAGGATGCGGTCTCGTGAGAATGGCTGTGAATTTGTTTGTGCTGACTGGTCAATATCAGCAAAATGAGATGCGATCCATTCCTCGCTTTCTGCTAACTGTTTTTGATAGCTCGTGAGCGTTTCATAAAAAATCGCTTCTTTTGCTTTTTCAATTTGCAGTAATTTCTCCTGCGTTTCATAAAAACGCTCTTGAAGGTGTCTGACGCCTTCCTGTAATACATGGAGCTCTGCGTTTTTATCGCCCAAATTTTGCTGCAGCTTTTCAATCACTGCGGATAAAGTATTTCCTTTTTTCTCCTCTTTTGCAAGTCGTTTATCTTGATCTTCTATCTGTTCATTTAATTGTTGCGAGATTTCCTTATATTTGACAACTTTCAAATGCAGCCTGTGTTTTTCTTCGGTTTCTTTTCTTCTATGATAGGTTTCCTTTTGCAGCATCTCATGGAGAAGGACCATTTTATGTAACAATTCTGTTTTGCTGTAGGAGAGATCCTGTATTTTTGAGGCAGCATCATGTTGATCATTGGTTATTTCATCCAGTTGTTGTTTTAATTGCGTGTAATCCTTTTTCATCTCATGATATTCTTGAGTTAGCTTCTTATTTTTAGAATACGTATATGAGGACTGTAAATCAGAGATCATTTGTTGATATTTGGCAGTTTCAGCTTTTAAGTATAAATTTTCTTGAGATAGATCATGGAATAGGGGAGAAGCATGGCGCCTGTTCATCGATAGACCCTCCTTATTCATGTTACCAATAAAGTATGCGAAAGGAGTGCGATTAGAACAACCATATCAAAGGAGGATGAGAGGATGCACGTAGTGAATGTGATTTTAGCTGGAGGAGCTTCCAGACGTTTTGGAGAGCCAAAGGCAAGTCATATGTATCAAGGGAAACCATTATATGAGCATGTGAAAGAGCAGCTTTTAGACGGGCAGACTGTCATCATCAGTCATCCATCACTTCTTCCTTTTTTCAAAGCAAGAGGTGAACAAAGTGTGTGGTTAGATGATGAAGAGGTGCGCGGATGCGGACCGCTTGCCGGCATATATACAGCGATGCAAAAGCAAGAAGCAGAATGGTATTTAGTGACGGCATGTGACATGCCTTTCATACGGAAGAAAACGGCGGAAGTATTATCGTCCTATTGCAGTGAGCACGCAGATGCCATCATCCCGCTTGTTCAGGCAGATTACAGCCTTTATTTGCACTTTATCACCGCCGCTCTCTGCCGTTTATTCGCTCGTGCTTAAAAGAGAATCAATTAGCCATTAAAGATTTGCTTCAAAAGCTTCATGTGCGTATCGTTTCAGAGGAAGAACTGAACGTGACATCAAACGAATTTCGTAATATTAATAAAAGAAGCGATTTACCTGAAAACGGTATGATATGATACATAAAAAAACGGTGAGGAGAGAACAGCATTGAATGACCGATATTCAAGACAAATCTTGTTCCCTCCGGTTGGGGAAAAAGGGCAGCATGCGCTGGCTGAAAGTCATGTGCTGATCGTTGGAGCCGGTGCACTTGGTACAGCTTCTGCGGAAGGGCTTGTCCGGTCTGGCATCGGTACGCTTACGATTGTCGATCGTGATTATGTGGAATTTACAAATTTACAGCGGCAACAGCTCTACACGGAACATGATGCAAAGGCACATGTACCAAAAGCAGCTGCGGCAAAAAAACGTCTCGAGCAGATCAATCATGAAGTGACCATACACGCTCTGATTGAAGATGCAGGGGCGGAGCTGTTAAGGCCGTTATTCCAGAGAGCAGATATCGTCATTGATGCAACAGATAATTTTGAGACAAGAATGGTGATGAATGACTTATCACTAGAAACAAAGACGCCGTGGATATATGGTGCTTGTGTGAGCAGTCAGGGGATGTATATGACCATATTGCCGGATAAAACGCCATGTTTATCATGTGTGTTCACGGCAATGCCTGTTGGCGGCTTGACGTGTGATACAGCGGGGATTATTTCACCTGCTGTTCAAATGGTTTCTGCTTATCAGCAAACAGAGGCACTAAAATATTTAACAGGGCATGAAGATCAAATCGAGCGGAAATTTGTCACGTTTGATCTTTGGCAGTCCACATCATTTAAAATGGATTTATCTCTAACTAAAGAGAAGAACTGTCCAACTTGCGGCATCGCAAGAACCTATCCTTATTTACATGATCAGCGTAAAAAATCGACGGTCCTTTGCGGACGTGACACCGTTCAAATTGTTTCAAAGGATTTAGCAAAACTCTCATTTCAGCATATGAAAGAGCGGCTCTCATCTATTTGTGAGGTGGAAGTAAACGACTTCTTAATCCATGTACGCTACGAAAATTACCGGATGGTCTGTTTCAAAGGAGGACGTGCATTAATCCATGGAACAAATGATGAAAAAGAAGCCAATTCATTACTAGCAAGACTGCTAGGGATATAGGAGTGAAGTGTGATGGAAAGACGGCAGCCAATACCAGTAGAAGAGGCCATAAAGAAAGTTCACCAATACGAAAAACATGGAGAAATAGAATGGGTCCCTTTAAAGGATAGCCTTGGAAGGTTTATTGCAGAAGATATTTTGGCAGACCATGATGTTCCGGCATTTGATCGTTCTCCGTATGATGGATTTGCGCTTCGGGCAGAAGATACAAAAGAAGCGTCAAGTGCGCATCCAGTTGAATTCGAGGTCATTGATCATATTGGTGCAGGAATGGTCTCAGCAAAAACCATCGGTCCCTTTCAGGCCATCCGTATTATGACAGGGGCAAAAATTCCAAATGGAGCAAATGTCGTCATCATGATCGAGCTGACGAAGACTTTCAAAAAAGACGGCAAATCATTCATGTCACTGAAAAGAACGCTGAAAAAGGGAGACAATATTTCTCGTCAAGGAGAAGAGGTTCTCAAAGGAAACGTGATGGTCAAAAAAGGAACAGCTGTCACTTCTGGCGTCACGGCTCTTTTGGCGACATTTGGATATGCGGTAGTGCCAGTTGTCAAAAAACCGGTGATTGGCATTATCTCTACGGGCACAGAGCTTCTTCAAGTAAGTGATGCCATGGTAGACGGCAAGATTAGAAATAGTAATCTGAGTATGGTCTATGCGCAGGTACTTGAGGCCGGAGCTGATCCGCTAGATTTAGGCGGAGTCTCCGATGATTTTGACAAAAGTTATCATGCAGTAAAAGAAGCCATGAGCAAGGTAGACATTCTGATTACAACAGGCGGTGTGTCTGTGGGTGATTTTGACTTTCTGCCTGCCATTTATGAAAAGCTGGGAGCCAAGGTACTGTTTAATAAAGTAGCCATGAGACCTGGAAGTGTGACGACTGTGGCTGCAATGCCGAATGGTCAATTGCTGTTTGGGCTGTCTGGAAACCCTGCTGCCTGTTTTGTGGGCTTTGAATTATTTGTGAAACCGACCATTTATAAATGGTATATGAAAGAAAATCCGTTTCCCGCTTTTGCAGAGGCGAAACTCACACATGATTTTCCAAAAGCCAATCCGTTTACTCGTTTTGTCAGGGCGGCTCTTCAATTCACTGGGAGTCAGATCAGTGTGACTCCGACAGGTCTTGATAAATCAAGTGCAGTGACCTCTATTGCAGAGGCTGACTGTTTCATCATGCTGCCTGGGGGAACAAGAGGTTTTCAAGCAGGTGATCAAGTTGATGTTCTGCTGTTTCAGCACAAAGGCGGTGGGTCTCCATGCTGGATGACAAATTAATCATATTACAGGTGGTCGGTTTTCAAAATAGCGGCAAGACCACATTGATTGAAAAGCTCTGTCAGCTGGCCGAACGTGAAGGACTGAAGCTGGGTTGCTTTAAACACCATGGACATGGCGGGACACCAGATCGTCTTTTCAAAGAAAAAGATACTGATCGATATATTCAGGCAGGTGCCTATGCCGCAGGTGTGGAAGGAGAAGGTGAGTTTCACTTTTCGATGCAGGACTTCACGTTAGAACAGCTGCTCAACATGTGTCAGCATCTCCCGTTAGACGCTGTTCTCATAGAGGGGTACAAACAGGCGCCTTATCGCAAAATCGTTTGTGTAAAGAATGAAGAGGAGCTTATTGACCTTTCCGCTCTTTCCAATATACAAGCAGCTATTTATTTTTCTCAAGAAGATCAATTAACCGAAAATTACCCGTTTCCTGTGTTTTCAGCTTTTGATAAGCGCGGGATGACATTTGCTTTTCACTTATTGAAGGGAGGCGGCACGTTTTGAGCGAACTTTTTAAAATAACAAAAACCCCGATTGAGGTAAACGAATTGATTCAGCATGTGACAAGACGAAAGGCAGGGGCGATTACGACGTTTATCGGGACGGTCAGAGAATGGACAAACGGCAAGAAAACTTTGCGTTTAACCTACGAAGCATACATACCAATGGCGGAAAGCATGCTAAGGCAGATTGGACAAGAAATCAAGAATCGATGGCCTGACACTGAAGCAGCGATTGTGCACCGGATTGGAACACTTGAGATAACGGATATTGCTGTTGCGATCGCCGTTTCGTCTCCTCATAGGAAGGCTGCCTACGAAGCCAATGAATATGCCATTGAACGAATCAAGGAAATCGTTCCCATTTGGAAAAAAGAATATTGGGAAGACGGAGAGGCCTGGATAGGCGATCAGCTTGAAACGGTTTCATATCCAGAAGGTAAACCTAGCAATCTTCAACTTGCAGAGAAAGAAGGTGATCAGCATGATTAATGTATTATTGTTCGCCGGCCTTGCTGAGAAGGCCGGTAAACAACAAATCATCATTCAAAAAGATCAAACAACGGTTGATGAGATTAAAATAGAATTACAGGAGGTATATGGTGTTGATGCTGCACAAAACGTAATGGTTGCAGTCAACGAAATATATACGAGGGAAAATGCTGAAGTGCGTAGCGGGGACACTGTTGCACTCATTCCTCCTGTAAGTGGTGGATAATAGATATTAGAGGATTTGGTTATGGCCACTCGGCTGTAACCAATTTTTTATGTGTGAAAAGTTTGTAGAGGTACTTGGGTGTGATCTTCGTAAATAAAACATCCCCTTCTTGCTTTAGAAATGTGAGGATCGAGCTGCTGAATGAGATCATACAATTCGCTGATTCGTCTCACATTGAAATCTGTTTGGGCTTGAAGCTGTTCTTTTAATTCTTTTGTGCTCACAATGCTTCCCTTTTTCTCTTTAATAATATCTACACATCTTGCAGCGTAGTATATTTTGTCATTAGAAGGTCTGCTTTCTTTCATATCAAGTAATTTGAGCTCATGATAAATCGATTCTCTTTCCTTTCGAAAGTATTGCCATGCTTCTTGTTCCTTTTCATACAGTAAAATCAATTGCATTTTCAATTTTTCTCTTAACATTCACTTGACTCCATTTCCACTATCATTTAACCTACCTCTATTTTACATTATATGAAAAAATAACTTTTGATCAAGTAAAATCCCTTTATTTTTAATTTTTTAATATGAAAGTATTGATACTAAAGACTTATTTGTTCTGTAAAAGAAACCAATCATAGTCCTATAAAGCCGGGATTTGTCGAAATTACTAGGATTATTTTAACAAAAAATTGTTGTGTCTATCTAAGACCATGCGAATCCAAAAGAAAAGGATATTTATTCCGAAAGACATATTGTTTACTTAATAAAATGTTTTTAGGTCAGTAAAAGCACGATTCTTGGTATGAATATGGTCGGATCATGAGGTCATTTGAAGGGTTTCTTTCGTGAAAATAGAATAATAGATAAAATTTTTTCTCAACGAAAATAAGAAAATCAAATGTTCGATCACTTATTGGCAATCTTTTGATAAAATAGAAAGAAAAAGAGCGTTATTGTGCGTTTGCATACTTGCTTGACATAGAGAGGATGACATTTGATGAAAGAAAACATGGAAAAACCTACGATCATTGGAGTGAGTACAAGACCATCAGAGCACCTGAAAAGAGTATGGGAAAATCCAGTTGTTTGGTGGCCTTTATCTTGTGTGCTTATTTTAACAGTCGTTGTGACTTATTTGTCTGAGCTCGTAAATAAGGGAATGTGGGCAGATTTAAGTTTGCCGGTACCTGTTGTTTATGTGGTGACGCTCATTGGTCTCGTATTTGGAATTGTCATCAATGCGGCTATATATAAGTTCATCGTTTTTTTAGCGAAAGGTGATGCATCATTTCGGCAGCTTTTTTCAGCGGTCCTGTTCATTACACCCGTTACGATCATTGGGACAATTATTTCTCATTTGGCAGTCATCCTTTTTCATGTTCCAAAAGACATCACGGTTACCTCGTTAAACGCGCTCATTCGAATTTCTGGTCCATGGCAGGCGGTGTTAGCCAATATCGATCTATTTGTGATCTGGAATCTTGTTTTAACTGGCTTTTTATTCATCCAAGTTGGGCGTATATCACCGAGAATTTCTTGGGTGATTATAGGCGTTTTTTATATCTTATCGTTAATTTTTCAATATGTAGGAACAGCAATTAACATATCAGTAAGCTGGGGGTAGAAGGTTTTTATGAGAAAGAAAATCATCATCGGATCTATTTTAATTATTGTGATTGGACTATTTATTGGATTTAATATTGCGAAAAACCAAGCAAAGCCTGTTTCTACAGCAGCGATTAAAACAGTCAAACTCACGCCAAAAGAAATCACATCTACCGTGATGACACCGGGGACACTTTCATTCTCTGAAGAGCAGTTCATCTATGAAGAAGAGGAAAAGGGGAAATTGAAGGGAATTGCTGTGAAAGAAGGGGAAAAGGTAAAGGCTGGAACGCCGCTTCTTACATATGAAAATAAGGAACTGGAGCTTGAGGAGCAGCAGCAAGCACTAGTCGTTGAATCAAGTACATTAAAACTGGAACAATTGCAAAATCGGCTGAGTGAATTAGATGAGAAAAAAGCAGGCGCTAATATCAAAAGCGAGCGAGATCAGCTTCAATTAGAACTGAAAGCGGCTGAATTAGAACAAAAGCAAGCAGAGATCAGCCAAGAAAAAGTAAAGGCGCAAATAGAAGACTTAACCGTACATAGTAAAATTGATGGAACAGTGATTTCCATTGAGCAAGAGACCGGGGCAGGGGGGCCGGAAGAAAGGCAGCCGATCATCCATATTGGTCATGAGAAAAAAATGATCGTGCGGGGTTTGATCTCAGAGTATGATGCCATAAAAATCAAAAAGAAACAAAAAGTGAAGGTAACGTCTGATGTCATTCGCGGGAAGAGCTGGCAAGGAGTCGTGAAAAAAGTAGGCGCTGTTCCTGTCCAGACAGCAGCCGAAACAACTTCGAGCGACCAAACGGTTCAATATCCTGTTGAAGTAGAAATAAAGGGAAAGAAACCTGAGGCGAAGCCTGGTTTTAAAATGATCATGGAAATTCAAACAGATAAGCGCCAAGCGCAAACAATTCCTGAAACAGCGGTAAAAAAAGAGACTGATGGACAATACGTTTATGTTGTTCGAAAAAATGAACTGAAAAAAGTAAAAGTGGTCATAGGGGAAACGTCAGGTCATGATCTTGAAGTGACAAAAGGTGTCAAGGCAGAGGATCAAATCATTGCTCATCCAACAGATGACATGTATGACGGAATGGAAGTGAATGCTGAATGATTCAGCTTTCCAACGTGACAAAAAGCTATGAGGTCGCACACGAAACATTTGATGTATTAAGTGATATGAATCTTGTCATTGAAAAAGGCGAGTATATGTCCATTATGGGCCCGTCCGGCTCTGGAAAGTCAACGTTAATGAATATTATTGGCTGTTTAGACCGCCCAACGAGAGGACAATATCATTTTCAAGGTACAGAGCTGTCAGCAGCAAAGGATCAGGAGCTTGCGGTCATTCGAAATCAATCCATTGGATTTGTTTTTCAGCAATTTCATCTGCTGCCAAGGTTAAATGCGAGGCGCAATGTGGAACTGCCGATGATTTACGCTGGGATCAGTCAAAAGGAAAGAAAAGAACGTGCGGAATTGGCACTTGAGAAGGTTGGTTTGGCAGATCGAATGAAACATATGCCAAGTGAGTTGTCAGGAGGACAAAAGCAAAGGGTGGCAATTGCACGAGCGATTGTCAATAAGCCTCAGCTGATTTTAGCAGATGAACCGACTGGTGCTCTCGACTCAAAAACAAGCATCTCAATTATGGAACAGTTTACACAGCTGAATGAGGAAGGGACAACGATTGTGCTTGTCACCCATGAAGAAGAAATTGCTGCGTATACAAATCGGACTGTCGTTGTGAGAGATGGACGGCTTGTTGAAGATAGATGGATACAAGGGGACGCTATGAATGAAACTCTTTGAAAATATCAAAATAGCGCTGAATTCGGTTTTAGCTCATAAATTACGTTCTATTTTAACGATGCTTGGGATTATTATTGGTGTTGGATCAGTCATTGCAGTCGTGGCGATCGGTCAAGGCGGTGAGCAAATGTTAAAAGGATCAATTTCAGGTCCAAACAATACCATTGATATGACATATACGCCTTCTGACGAAGAATTAAATGCAAATCCAAATGCCTTATTCGAAGCCGCATTTACTGAGGAAGACATAAAAAGCATTCGGACAATCAACGGGGTGAAGCAGGTCGCCTCCTCGACTGCACAAGGAATGCAGCTGAGGTTTCAAGATACGACAGTTGATGCGACAGTTAACGGTATAAATGAAGGGTATACAAATGTACATTCATTACAAATCGCAGAAGGACAGGATTTAAGAGATATTGATTTTAGAAGCGGCAGAAGAGCTGCTCTTATCTCAGATGGCTTACAAAAAGAACTATTCAACGGACAAAAGGCATTAGGCGAACTGATTTGGATGAACGGACAGCCAGTTGAAGTCATCGGTGTGTTAGCAAAACAAAAAGGGATGTTTTCATTTGATATGAATGAAATCTATGTCCCATTTGCGATGCTCACCTCCACATTTGGTATGAGTGAATATGATAAGTTGTCTATTCAAGTCGCACATGCTGATCAAATGAAGGAAGTAGGAAAGAGCGCGGCTGCCATATTAAATGAAAATCATCAGACAGAAGATGCTTACGAAATGATCAATATGGAAGAAATCGCAGAAGGGATTGGTCAAATAACATCCGTTATGACAACGATCATTGGCTCAATAGCCGGGATCTCTTTACTTGTGGGCGGAATCGGTGTGATGAATATTATGCTCGTTTCTGTGACAGAGAGGACAAGAGAAATCGGTATTCGAAAGGCGATGGGAGCAACAAGGGCTCAAATCCTCGTCCAGTTTTTAATTGAGTCTGTCGTTTTAACACTGATTGGCGGGTTGATGGGGATTGCACTTGGTTTAGGCGGAGCTTCGTTAGTATCACTATTTGCCGGCTGGCCGTCTCTTGTATCTTGGCAAGTAGTATGTGGAGGCGTACTGTTTAGTATGCTCATTGGTATTGTTTTTGGGTTAATTCCTGCGAATAAAGCAGCGAGACTAGACCCTATTGAATCGCTCAGGTATGAATAATGCGGAGAGGAAAAAAGCATACAAACAGTTTACATTCGCCTTCATTACCCATCAAAAGCTTTTATGCAAATCGCATAAAAGCTTTTTTTAGTTCCATTGAATGAAATAAAAAATGATAGAAATGCTAATATCATGACTTCATCTTATTGTCACATATTTTTCAGTTTACAAATGGTACATATAAAGGTAAGATGACCATGGTGAAAGATTTTGATAGTTATTGAATGTATTTGATTGTTTTGTATTGATAATGTTGAAAAAAGCGATTACAATAAAGGTGCGCGCAAAATGAATACGTTTTCAAAAGGGGTGTTCGCATGTTAACACCGGAAAGACATCAACTCATAATCGACAGCTTGGAAGAAAATGATGTCATTAAAATACAGGACTTAACGATGATGACGGATGCGTCTGAATCTACAATTAGAAGAGATTTATCAGCCCTTGAAGAAAAAGGATTTCTTAAAAGGGTTCATGGAGGAGCAGCCAAGATTTCGAGTATTCGCCTTGAACCAGATGTATTTGAGAAATCTGCCAAAAACCTTCAAGAAAAGTCATTGGTAGCAGAGGCGGCGGCATCTCTTTTAAAACAGGGCGACTGTATTTATTTAGATGCTGGTACAACCACACAGCAAATGATTGAATATATCGATCCAGATCAAGATATTGTCGTGGTGACAAACGGTGTGATGCACATTGAAGCCCTCATGAGAAAAGGCATTACCTTTTACTTGATAGGCGGATCAGTGAAACATCGAACAGGAGCCATGGTTGGAGCCGCAGCTTTAACAGCGATGGAAAATTATCGTTTTGACAAAAGCTTTGTTGGGACAAACGGCATTCATCCCGAGGCGGGTTTTACAACACCTGATCCAGAGGAAGCACTCATGAAAAAAAGAGCCATGAAACAGGCGAAAAAAACCTATATCTTATCAGATGCCTCAAAGTTTGGCGAAATATCGTTTTCAACCTTTGCTAGTTTACAGGAAGCCACCATTATCACAAACGACGCAAAAGAAGATTCATTCGATAATTACCATGAAAAAACGGTTATAAAGGTAGTGAAAACATGATTTATACAGTTACTTTAAACCCATCAGTTGATTACATCGTACACGTGGAGGATTTTGCAGTCGGCGGTTTAAATCGTTCAACCTATGATCAAAAATATCCAGGTGGTAAAGGAATCAATGTCTCAAGGCTATTAAAACGTCATGGTGTTGAATCGAAAGCACTTGGATTCATTGGTGGATTTACAGGCAAATATATTCAAAATTTTTTACAGAACGAACAATTACAAACAGCCTTTCACGAGGTGTCAGAAGATACAAGGATCAATGTAAAACTAAAAACAGGTGAAGAGACAGAAATCAACGGACTCGGCCCATCTATTACTGAAGCGCAATTTGAGTCGTTTCTATCTCAATTTTCTTCATTGACTGAAGGAGATGTCGTTGTTTTAGCTGGCAGCATTCCTTCATCATTACCTCATAACACATATGAGCGTATTGCTGAAGTTTGCCAGGAGCAAGGTGTAAGAGTTGTTCTTGATATTTCTGGCGAAGCGTTAAAAAAAGCAGCAGACATGAAACCGTTCTTAATGAAGCCAAATCATCATGAACTGGGTGAAATGTTTGAGACGAGTATTTCATCAGCAGCAGAAGCCATTCCTTATGGGAAAAAGCTGTTAGAACAAGGTGCTGAGCATGTCATCGTCTCCATGGCTGGTGATGGCGCCCTCTTATTCAGTAAAGAAGGAATCTATCAGTCCAATGTTCCAAAAGGAACGCTCGTTAATTCAGTTGGAGCAGGGGATTCAGTCGTTGCAGGGTTTTTAGCCGGCGTTTCAAAAGGCCTTTCAATTGAAGAGTCATTTAAGCTTGGTGTCACTTCAGGAAGCGCTACAGCCTTTTCTGAGGAGCTTGGCACAAAAGAGCTTGTCGACACACTATTACCACAAGTAAAAGTCACACGCATTTAAAGGAGGAGTCATCATGAAAATTACAGAACTACTCACGAAGCATACCATTAAGCTTCAATTAGACAGCCAGCAGAAAGAAGCAGTCATTGAAGAGCTTGTCACTGTTTTAGATACAGCAGGCAAGTTAAATGATAAAGAGGGCTATAAAGAAGCTGTGATTAATCGTGAAAAACAGAGCTCTACTGGTATTGGTGAAGGAATTGCCATCCCGCACGCTAAAACAGCAAGTGTAAAAGAGCCTGCCATTGCATTTGGCCGCTCAACTGCTGGTGTAGAGTATGAATCACTAGACGCCCAGCCGAGTCATCTTGTCTTTATGATTGCCGCAACTGAAGGCGCAAACAACACGCACTTAGAGGCGCTTTCTCGTTTATCTACACTTCTTATGCGTGAAGAAATTCGAAAGCAGCTTCTTGAAGCGGCGACTGAAGATGAAATCATTGAGATCATCAATACACATGATCAAGATGATGAAGAAGAAGAGGAAGTTCAAGAAGAGCCAGCTGCAGAAGGAAAACCTGCTAAAATTTTAGCGGTAACAGCTTGCCCAACCGGCATTGCACATACATTTATGGCAGCAGATGCTTTGAAAGAAAAAGCAAAAGAAATGGGCGTTGACATTAAAGTTGAAACAAACGGCTCTGGCGGTATTAAACATGCCCTTACAGCAAAAGAAATTGAAGAAGCACCAGCCATCATTGTGGCAGCGGACAAGCAAGTTGAAATGGAACGCTTTAAAGGCAAACATGTCATTGAAGTCCCTGTAACAGCTGGTATTCGCCGTCCGCAGGAATTAATTGAAAAAGCCATCAATCAAGATGCGCCGATTTATAAAGGTTCAGGCGGCAGTTCTTCTAAAGACGAAACTGAATCATCTGGCAAAGGAAGAAGCGGATTTTACAAGCACTTAATGAGTGGTGTAAGTAACATGCTTCCATTTGTTGTCGGAGGCGGTATATTAGTTGCGATTTCATTCTTCTGGGGAATTAACTCAGCAGATCCTAAGGACCCTTCATTTAATTCATTTGCAGCTGTCTTAAAAGGAATTGGCGGCGATAATGCGCTTGCCTTAATCGTTGCGGTATTAGCTGGATTTATTGCCATGAGTATTGCAGATCGTCCAGGTTTTGCGCCAGGTATGGTCGGTGGATTTATGGCGTCAGCAGCAGGTGCAGGGTTCTTAGGTGGACTGATTGCTGGTTTCCTAGCAGGTTACATTGTTGTACTGCTCAAAAAAGTATTCACATTCGTACCGCAGACACTCGACGGGATTAAACCGGTTCTGCTGTATCCATTGTTCGGTATTTTCTTTACAGGCATTATCATGCATTATATTGTCAACACACCAGTGAAAATGGTGATGGACGGATTAACACATTGGCTTGAATCATTAGGTACTGGAAACCTTGTTTTAATGGGGATTATTTTAGCTGGTATGATGGCAATTGATATGGGTGGCCCAATTAACAAAGCGGCTTACACATTTGGTCTTGCAATGATTGCTGCTGGCAACTATGCACCGCATGCTGCAATTATGGCAGGCGGAATGGTTCCACCACTAGGTATTGCACTTGCAACAACGATCTTTAGAAATAAGTTCTCAAAACGTGACCGTGAAGCAGGGGTTACATGCTACTTCATGGGAGCAGCCTTCATCACTGAAGGGGCGATCCCATTTGCGGCGGCAGATCCTCTTCGTGTGATTCCTTCAGCTGTTATTGGTGCAGCAGTTGCTGGTGGATTAACGGAATTCTTTAGAGTGACGCTTCCTGCACCGCATGGCGGACTATTTGTTTTCTGGGTAACAAATCATCCAGTTCTTTACATCATCAGCATCTTAATCGGTGCCGTTGTGACAGCGATTTTACTGGGTATTTTGAAAAAACCGGTTCAACAAGAAGCGTAATGCAGAAGAGAAGCATCGTGAAAAACGGTGCTTCTTTTTGTTTAATCATCAGTGAATTAGGAAAAAATATCTAATTAGATGGTTGTCTTGTGAATTTTTAAATGACATATGATAAAGTAAAGTTATTCAATTCACGTTTCAAGTCTTTTAGCAGAAAGTCTTAGGAGGAAGCAGTATTTTGAACGAAGAAAACAAACAAAACGAAAATGAAATTCAATCTGATGCGAAGCAAGCCAAAACAGAGAAGAAAAGTTCACTGTTTGAATGGATCAAAGCCATTTTAATTGCACTTGCGCTCGTCTTGCTCATCCGTACATTTATATTTGAACCGTATGTGGTGGAAGGAGAGTCAATGGAACCGACACTTCATGACGGGGAAAAGCTGTTTGTCAACAAAACCATTAACTATCTCGGTGGTGTGAAACGCGGTGACATCGTGATTATTAATGGAAAAGATGGACAGAAGATTCATTATGTCAAACGATTGATCGGCCTTCCAGGTGATACGATTGAAATGAAGGATGATACGCTTTACATTAATGGTAAAAAAGTAGATGAGCCTTATTTAAAAGAGAACAAGGCGCATGCGAAAGAGTATGAAGTGCATTTAACTGGAGATTTTGGTCCAGTGAAAGTACCGAAAAACGATTACTTTGTGATGGGGGACAACAGACTCAATTCCATGGACAGCAGAAATGGACTTGGCCTCATTGAAAAGGATCGGGTTGTCGGGACATCAGAATTTGTTTTCTTCCCGTTTGGCGACATTCGACAGACAAAATAAAAGCACCTTCTCAGAGGCAAGAGAAAGGTGCTTGAACGAGCGACCCTTACAGAAGGGTCGTTTTTTAATTTGGCGTGAGCACTGTAACAATGATCACAATGGCTAGTACCGAAGCGAACACAGATCCGGTAATGGCTAAAACGGATCGAAACAATCCGATTTTTTGGTTTTCTTTTCCACGCTTTTGTAAAAAGCGTTTGGAAAAGATGTGGACCAGTGTGTAAATGAGGACAAGCCCAATATAAAGGCCAAAGTCCTTCGCATTAAAGCCTGTTGCAGATAAATAAATGCCCATAAAGAAAATCAATAAACAGTATTCCATCAGTGTGAGTAATCTCAAATCGCCCGAACTCCTTCAATCAATCATTCCCGTTTATTATACCATAATGGACAAAAAGCCTTCGTTCTTAGCGAGAGACGTTTCTATCAAACGTTATTCATGTTATACTTCATAATGATGAATGAGTGATGGAGGATTAATAAATGATTGCAGTAAATAATGTTAGTTTGCGCTTTGCTGATCGTAAACTATTTGAAGAAGTAAATATTAAATTCACTCCTGGCAACTGCTACGGATTAATTGGTGCCAATGGAGCTGGTAAATCAACGTTCCTAAAGATTCTTTCCGGAGAAATTGAGGCTCAAACGGGTGATGTTCATATGAGCCCTGGTGAGCGTTTAGCGATTTTAAAACAGAACCACTTTGAATACGAAGAGTTTGAAGTGCTGAAAGTCGTCATCATGGGTCACAAACGTTTATATGACGTGATGCAGGAGAAAGATGCGATCTATATGAAACCTGATTTCTCAGATGAAGACGGGATTCGTGCAGCCGAGCTTGAAGGTGAGTTTGCTGAATTAAACGGATGGGAAGCTGAAAGTGAAGCAGCGATCCTATTAAAGGGTCTTGGCATTCCAGAAAGCCTTCAATCGAAGAAAATGTCTGAGCTTGGCGGTTCTGAAAAGGTAAAAGTACTTTTAGCTCAAGCTTTATTTGGCAAGCCTGACGTTCTTCTTCTCGATGAGCCGACGAACCACTTGGACTTACAAGCAATCCAGTGGCTCGAAGAGTTCCTCATTAACTTTGAAAATACCGTCATCGTTGTTTCGCATGATCGTCATTTCTTAAACAAAGTATGTACACATATTGCGGACCTTGATTTCGGAAAAATCCAAGTATACGTCGGTAACTATGACTTTTGGTATGAGTCCAGCCAGTTAGCGCTGAAACTAAGCCAAGAAGCAAATAAGAAAAAAGAAGAACAAATTAAGCAGCTTCAAGAATTCGTTGCCCGGTTTAGTGCGAACGCTTCTAAATCGAAGCAAGCGACATCAAGAAAGAAATTGCTTGATAAAATCTCTTTAGACGACATTAAGCCGTCTTCACGTAAATATCCGTATGTTCATTTTGCGCCAGAGCGCGAAATCGGAAATGATGTCCTTCAAGTAGAAGGTCTATCAAAAACAATTGACGGTGTGAAAGTGCTTGATAATGTCAGCTTTATTATGAACCGCGAAGATAAAATTGCGTTCTTAAGCCGTAATGAGCTTGCTGTGTCCACTTTATTTAAGATCCTTGCTGGTGAAATGGAGCCAGACAGCGGATCATTTAAATGGGGTGTCACAACGTCACAAGCCTTTTTCCCGAAAGACAATAGTGAATATTTTGAAGGAAACGATGTTGATCTCGTTGATTGGCTTCGTCAATATTCTCCGAATGATCAAAGTGAGAGCTTCCTGCGTGGTTTCTTAGGACGTATGCTTTTCTCTGGGGAAGAAGTGAAGAAAAAAGCAAGTGTCTTATCAGGAGGAGAAAAGGTTCGTTGTATGTTATCAAAAATGATGCTGTCTGGAGCGAATATTTTGCTGCTGGATGAGCCAACGAACCACTTAGACCTAGAATCCATTACAGCGCTGAATAACGGCCTCATGAGCTTTAAAGGAGCAATGCTCTTCTCATCTCATGACCATCAGTTTGTTGAAACAGTCGCAAACCGAATTATCGAAGTGACGCCAAATGGCATCGTCGATAAACAAACAACATATGATGAGTTCTTATCAGATCAAGACATCCAAAAAAGACTTCAAGAGCTTTACGCATAACAAAGAAAAGACATCCTATGGATGTCTCAGCATGTAGACAAACCCTCGCATTCGGTGTCAGGTCTGCGCGCCGGTACTCACGAATGTCAAATTCGCTCCGTTCCGGTGCTCATCCTTCCTAGACTGCAAAGGTTTTCTATCACGCTGAAAAGAAGACAAAGGGCTAAAATCAAGATCATTTTAGCCCTTTGTCAACAATCTGAGACATCCTATGGATGTCTTTTTTTGATTAAATCGCCCAGTTTCCATTTCGGAAGATCGGTTCGCGTTTCCCGTCTTTTGTAATCCCGTCAATATTCATTTCCTTTGAACCAATCATGAAATCAACGTGTGTAATACTGCTGTTCACACCCGCTGCGTCTAATTCTTCTCGTTTCATTTCTTTTCCGCCTTCGATATTAAACGCATATCCGCTGCCGATCGCAAGGTGATTTGATGCATTTTCATCGTAAAGTGTATTGTAATAAAGAATATTGGAATTAGAAATTGGTGAATCATCTGGTACGAGGGCAACCTCACCTAGATAATGAGAGCCTTCATCTGTTTCAACGAGAGATTTTAAAATATCTTCGCCTTCTTTTGCTTTCACATCCACAATCCGGCCATTTTCAAAGCTTAATGAAAATTCATCAATGATGTTTCCAGCATAGCTGAGCGGCTTAGTGCTTGAGACGGTCCCATTGACACCGTCTTTTTTCGGTACGGTAAAGACTTCTTCTGTAGGCATGTTGGCCATGAAGGAGACGCCGCGTTCACTTACGCTGCCAGCACCTACCCAAATATGCTGCTCTGGAAGCTCAATCGTTAGGTCTGTGCCCGGTGCTTCATAATGAAGCTTATGGTAGTGACGTTCATTGAGTATTTTGACCTTTTCATTTAATGACGCATCGTGCTTTTTCCAAGCCTCAACAGGATCTGCTTGATCAGCGCGTGCGACTTTAAAGATTTGATCCCACAATAAAGTGACAGCTTCTTCATCTGTATGATCAGGGAAAATCTTTTTCGCCCATTCTTTTGATGCAGCACCTACGACCGTCCAAGCGACTTTGTCAGATTGAACGTATTGACGATATGTATGTAGTGCTGAACCAGCAGCTTTTTGCTGTGCAGCGATTTTTTTCGAATCAATGCCTCGCAGAAGGTCAGGGCTTTCTGACAGGATGGTAATAAAAGCACCGCCGCGTTTTGCGATGGTTTCCATCATCTGTGCTTCCCATTCTGGGAATTGCTCAAAGACATCCTGTGGCGCATGTTCAAATTTTAAACGGGTGAGAACACCATCACTCCAGCGGATATGTACGTTTTTCGCCCCGCGCTCATACGCGTGTTTCGCGACAAGACGAACAAGGTGTGCAGATTCAGTAAATGCGGATACAACCACTTCCTGCCCCTTTTGTACATTCACACCGACTTCAACGATGGTCTTAGCATATTGATCTAGTTGTTTTTCAAATGAACTCATAAAAAACCCTCCTTTAGTCATGTTCATCATATCAGATTTATGACCGAAAAGGAAAATGGGGAGCACGCTAAAGCCAAAATAAAAAAGCCGCTTTCGTGCGGCTTTTTTAGCGGTTCAGTTGTTTCACAGGCTGTGCATTAGAAGGCGGCATATGTGAAAACGACAGGCTCATTCCTCCTAAAATAATACCCGTTAAAATGACTGTGACAACGACCCGTTTACCTAAATCAAGCAACATGTTCTTCCTCCTTCACGTTTATCCATTTCTCACGATATGATCGAAATGACGAAAAAAGAAGTAGAACAAGAAGATTATTTTAAAGTTTTTTGCAATTTGTCGATCACTTCTAATGAACGACCTGTTCCAATGGCAACAGACTCAAGTGGATTAGCTGCAATATGAACTGGAACAACAATCTCTTGAGAAAGCCATTCTTGAATTCCATTTAAAAGAGCGCCTCCGCCAGTTAAAATGACGCCGCGGTCTACAATATCTCCGCTTAGCTCTGGAGGGCTGTCCTCTAATGTGGCACGAATCGCTTCTAAAATATGAAGAAGTGATTCTCGCATGGCGCCTTGAATTTCATGAGAGACAAGTGTGATCGTTTTTGGCAGACCTGTTACAAGGTCGCGCCCGCGCACTTCTAATGATTCAGGCTCATGCTCAATAAGACCATACCCAATTTCCATTTTCACCTGCTCGGCAGTCCGTTCGCCGATTAATAGGTTATATTTCTTTCTGACAAACGTAATGATATCTTCATCCAGCTGATCGCCGCCAATTCGGATCGAATGACAAGAAACAACGCCGCCAAATGAAATAATCGCAACTTCTGTTGTTCCGCCGCCAATATCGACTACGACGTTCGCAACAGGCTCGTCTACCGGAAGATCAGCACCGATTGCAGCTGCAACAGGTTCTTCAATTAAATGCACATGTTTTGCTCCGCAGTTTTTCACAGCATCGCTGATGGCGCGGCGCTCAACAGCTGTTGATCCAGAAGGTGTACATACAACGACAGTTGGCTTCCTGAAGGTAAACCCGATATTTTTTCCTGCTTTTTTCATGATTTGTTTAAGTAAATCTGTTGTCATATCATAATCAGCGATAACACCGTCTTTCATCGGACGGATCGCAACAATTTTCCCAGGTGTTTTCCCGATCATTTCTTTTGCTTCTGATCCGACGGCAAGTACAGTCTTTGTTTCTGTATCGACTGCCACGACGGACGGTTCATTTAAAATAATTCCCTTATTTTTACTATAAACCAATATGTTAGCTGTTCCTAAATCAATTCCAATTTCGGCATTTTGAAACATGTTTTCACCCAATCTCTATTTTTGCTGTTTTAAACAATTTTACATTTAAAAGTTCAGAGGGTTGATGTCATTTGTGGGGGTTTGTGATCACCTTGAAATGAATCTGTAAAATTCAAGTATCATTTTGACAATCACAATAAATTTTCCCTTTGTTTTTTCTTTTATGAAAAAAATTTTTATAGAGGAGAAACCTTTTCAGAATCTCTTACGTCTACGATATATCAATTGGTGAAAAACAGATTGATCTTGAGCTAATGAAAGAAAGAGGGAACGAAATTGAAATCTATCGGAGTCGTAAGAAAAGTAGATGAACTAGGGCGTATTGTGATGCCAATCGAATTGAGAAGAGCACTTGATATCGCTATTAAAGACAGTATGGAATTTTTTATAGATGGAGATAAAATCGTCTTGAAAAAATATCAGCCAGAGGGCGTTTGTCTCATGACTGGTGAGATTACATCAGAGAACCATGAATACGGAAATGGTCAAATTACTTTAAGCGCTGAAGGCGCAGAACTGCTGTTAAAAGAGCTGCAAGAAGCTCTTCAGCAGTAATCGGAATAGCCTGCTCTCTTCCTTTGTGCTGAGAACAGGCTATTTTTCTTTAAAAAAGTTCCTTAAAAATGCCCCATCTCCCTCAAAAAATAAGTGGAAAATGGTACAATTGACAAAGAATCTCAGGGCGGCAGGTGGAATCATTTGAACAAAACATATCAAGTGCGGATCGTGTTATCTGTTCTTGCATTTATCTTAATCATAAGCTGGGATTTCTTTTATTATCTAGGCGGCTATCAAATTAATTGGCCGCTCGATTTAGCCTTTACAGTCGTTGTGTTAGCAGGGATCTGGGTGTCTCAGGGTATGTAGACCGCTTGAATTTACTTGTGTCAGATCTAAATAAAAGAGAAAAAGAAGCACACGAACTGACAGAGCGGCTGAATCGAATTACAGATAACTTGCAGGAAATCGTCTTTGAAACAGATGAAAAAGGGCAAATCATTTTCTTAAATCAAGCATGGAAACAAATGACCGGCTATGACATAGATGAATGTCTAGGTACGATGTACAATCAGTACTTTGATCAAGAAGAAAGAGTTATTCAGCATTTGTCATCTGTCATCAAAGAGCATAAAGATTCAGGGCGGATCGAGCTGCAGCTTCTTCATAAAGAGGGAAAGAAAGTATGGGGAGACGTTCATTATAAGCTCTACTTTGATGAAGAGCACCAGTTTACTGGAGGTATTGGAACAGTTGCAGATATTACAAAACAAAAGCTGGCAAAGCTTGAGCTTGAAAGATCAAATCAACAATTGCAAATGCAGGCGCAAAAGCTGGCCGTTGCAGGACAAATCGCCGCTGGAATTGCCCATGAAGTCAGAAATCCGCTGACCTCAGTAAACGGCTTTTTGCAGCTGATGAAAACTCAATATCCTGAAAGAACCGATTATTTTGACATTATCTTTTCCGAAATTAAACGGATTGATTTTGTTTTAAGTGAACTGCTTGTGCTGGCAAAGCCGCAGTCGGTCCATTTTCAAGAAGTTCAACTTCATGGACTGTTAGAGCAGGTCATTACATTGCTAAAAACCAATGCAGTCCTTTCGAATATTGATCTCAAACAGCCATTTAAAAAGCAGGATGCCGGCGCTATATTAGCAGACGCTAACCAAATGAAGCAGCTGTTCATTAATTTAATCAAAAATGCCATTGAGGCAATGCCTGAAGGCGGCAGCATATACATATCAACAGAAAAAGTGATGAACGAATGGAAAATTACCATTCAAGATGAAGGAAAAGGGATGTCTGAAGATGATATTCAGAAAATCTATGATCCTTTCTTCTCCACGAAAACAGAAGGGACGGGACTTGGCCTCACCATCTGTGCAACGATTTTAAAAGATCATCACGGGAGAATGGATGTGATCAGTGAGCTGGGAAAAGGTACAACTTTTCATATCTATTTACCTGTGTGTCAAAAAAGCAGACAGCAGCAAGGCGAGAGGACGTGATTTCATGAAGGCGAAAGCTTTATTTGTATATGGGACGCTTCTGCAGCATGAAGAACACCACGAGACATATATGAAAGAAAGCAGACCATTAGCTAAATCAGCTTGGATCAGCGGCAGAATCTATGATACAGGTCAAGGATACCCTGCGTGCGTTCCAGAAGAAAAAAGCACAGTATATGGAGAATTGTACGAGGTAACCGCAAGCACGCTGAATAAGATAGATTTACTTGAGGAAGGGTATGACAAGCAGGTGGTCGATGTCATGACAGACAGAGGGCCGGTAGCGGCTATTACATACACTTTACCAATGCAGAAAGCATCAGCACTGAAGGAAATCGAGAGCGGGTGCTGGAAGGAATATAAACTATGGCAGCAGAAGCCGGCATCCTTCTATTATTTTGCCTATGGCTCTTGTATGGATGATGCAAGATTTAAACTGGCAGAAGTCGATCATTATTTTAAACAAATCATCGGCGGTGGTGCTCTGAACGGCTTTACAACTAGATTTACATTGGTGAGGCCTGATGGGTCAAGAGCCGATATGGTAGAAGACGGCGGAGAAACAGAGGGCGTTTTATATGAGGTTCCTTTTGATGCCATTCGATATTTGTACAAACGAGAAGGCGTATATGAGGGCACATATCGTCCAGCTTTTGTGGATGTTAAAATAGGTGACCAAATATATGAGGACTGTTTAACCTTTCTTGTTCTTCAAAAGAGCGAAGAAATTGCTCCACCAGGTCATTACCGCAGTGAAATTGAAAAAGGAGCAGACCTTTACTTAAGTGAAGCGTTCCGTAAAAAAATTCGCTCGCATATGGATTCATTAATCAAACCGTAGTAAAATGCATGGTAAGTGAGATAAAAGGAGTCTGAACATGAAAAAGGAATATGCAGTCATTGGTCTTGGACGCTTTGGCGGAAGTATTTGCAAAGCGCTGAGCGAAGAAGGACTTGAAGTCATGGCCATGGATATGAATGAAGATCGAGTGAACGAATACGCGAAAATTGCATCACATGCGGTCATTGGCGATTCGACGGACGAATCGGTTTTAAAAAATCTCGGTATTCGTAATTTTGATCATGTCATCGTTGCGATTGGTGAAAACATTCAGGCTAGTATTTTAACGACGATTATGCTGAAAGAGCTTGGCGTCAAAATGGTCACAGTAAAGGCGCAAAACGACTATCACGAAAAGGTACTAAATAAAATTGGGGCTGATCGCATCGTTCATCCAGAGCGAGACATGGGCAGACGAATTGCACATAAAATCATCTCCAACAACGTATTAGATTATCTTGAGCTGTCAGATGAGTACAGCCTCATTGAAATCGTTGCCAACAGCAGGCTTGCAGGGCATTCTCTTTTAGATCTCGATATTAGAGCGAGATATGGCATTAATATTGTGGCGATAAAGCGTGGAAAAGAAGTGATTGTTTCACCACTCGCAGATGAAATGATACAAAAAGAAGATATTTTGATTGTCATCGGGGCAGTAGCCGATATTGGACGCTTTGAAAAACGAGAAATGCAGAACGATTATTAAACACTCCGGAACGGGGTGTTTTTTTATATTGTTGTGTACACACAGGACGGACAGTGAGGAGAGAAGAAGACACTAAAAAAGGGCTGTTTTGTTCTGCATAAACAGCAAAAGTCAATCATCATATTTTTCGTGCAATTATCACTATTCAGAAATAAAAATCAGCCTTTTTATCTGGATGATTTTCTCTAAATGTCATTGACTGGGCAAACAGATTCGTTTACGATAAGAAACATTATATTGTTTACTTGGAGGAGGCAGTGTCGTTGGATAAGGAGCTTTTCAGACATCAAATTGAAGTAGCTGCAAAGAGAAAAAAAGCAGCTCTAGTGATTAAACATGCGAAGGTTATGGACGTGTTTAACCAGGAATGGATAGACGCTGATGTCGCTGTTGAAAATGGACAAATAGTAGGGATTGGAGAGTATGAGGGAGAACAGGAGCTGGATGCAGCAGGTCAAATGCTTGTACCCGGTTTTATTGATGGCCACGTTCATATCGAGTCCTCTATGGTGACCCCTGCTGAATTCTCCAAAGCTGTCGTCCCCCACGGTGTGACAACTGTCGTAACAGACCCGCATGAAATTGCCAACGTGTCAGGGATCTCAGGCATCCGTTTTATGCTGGAAGAAGCGAGAAAAGCTGCCTTAAATATTTATTTCATGCTGCCATCCTGCGTACCGGCAGTCAGTTTTGAACGATCAGGTGCTGTCTTAAAAGCGAAAGATTTAAAGCCTTTGTATCAAGAGAAAGAGGTTCTTGGTCTTGCTGAGGTGATGGATTACGTCGGTGTAGAGCAGGCAGAAGAAGATATGCTTCAAAAGCTGCTTGATGCACAAAACGAACATAAACTGATTGATGGCCATCTAGCAGGCTTAACAGACCGATTAATAAACGTTTACCGCACAGCGAGTGTCCAAACAGATCATGAGGTAACAACAGCTAGCGAAGCCCTTGAACGTGTAAAACGAGGCATGTATGTCATGCTAAGAGAAGGCTCTGTTGCCAAAAACGTGAAAAACGTTTTACCAGCTGTGAATGAAAAGAATGCGAGACGTTTTTTCTTTTGTACCGATGATAAACATTTAGATGATTTAATGGCAGAGGGAAGTATTGACGAACAAGTACGTATGTCTATAAAAGAAGGGTTGGATCCATTTTTAGCGTTTCAAATGGGAAGTTTAAACGCAGCAGAGTGTTTTGGCCTCAAAACAAAGGGAGCCATTGCGCCAGGCTTTGATGCTGATTTTATGCTCGTCTCTGATCTTCATCAAGTCGACATCACCAGCGTATTTATTGCAGGAGAATTGGTGGCGCAGCATGGAGAGTACAAGCCAGGTGTCGAAAAAATTGTACCGAGTCCAGCATTATTACAATCTGTTCATACTATAGACGTTCAAGAGCAAGATCTGGCACTGCCTATCACAGCTCATCAAAAAATGAATGTGATCCGCATTATTCCGAATCAGCTAGAAACAAAATTAGAACAAGTCTCTCCTTCAGAAACGAACGGACAATTCACTAGTGATACAGAAAGAGATGTATTAAAAATGGTGCTTGTCGAACGCCATCAAGGCTTATCTGAAATGGGGATAGGGGTTGTCAGCGGCTTTGGATTAGAAAAGGGCGCAATTGCAACAACGGTTGCGCATGATTCTCACAATTTAATTGCGGTTGGCACAAATGATGCTGATATCGTAAAAGCCATTGACGTGTTAAAAGAAGCAGGCGGCGGTTTGACTGTTGTCAAAAATGGCGAGTCTCTTCATACGCTGCCATTACCGATATCTGGTTTACTTTCAGATCAGCCGGCACATCTTGTAAATGAAAGCCTTCATGCGCTCCATGAAGCGTTAAAAGAAACAGGCTTTATTTTAGATTTTAATCCATTTTTGACGCTGTCCTTCTTGGCACTCCCAGTCATTCCTGATGTGAAAATGACGACAAAGGGTTTGTTTGATGTCAGAAGCTTTCAGCATCTCCCAATTCAATCATAAAAAAGAGAAACCGCATATGTATATATGCGGTTTTTTCAATGAATGGTGAAAAAAAGAGACACAGCCAAGCGGCTTGTGTCTCTTTTTTGTGATTACACTTCCATAATAATCGGTAAGATCATTGGGCGGCGTCTTGTTTTTTCATAAAGGAAAGGTGCAAGAGTGTCAGTAATTTCGTTCTTGATTTCAGACCACTGAGTTGTCTTACGTTCCATTACTTTTTCAAGATGCTTTGAAATTAAATCCTGTGCATCGTTGATAAGGTCTCCAGATTCTCTCATGTAGACAAAACCTCTTGAGATCAAATCAGGTCCAGCAGAGATTTTGAATTCTTTCATGTCCATGCTGACGACTACAATGACAAGACCCTCTTCAGAAAGAATGCGGCGGTCTCTTAAAACGATGTTTCCAATATCGCCAATACCGCTTCCGTCGATATACACGTTGCCTGATGGAATTTTGCCAGCGACACTTGCTTCATCGCCTTTCAGTGCAAGAACTTCACCGTTATCCATGATAAAGCAGTTTTCCTCAGGGATGCCGCAGTCATTCGCAAGCTTGATATGCGTTTTTTGCATGCGGTATTCACCGTGAATCGGCATAAAGAATTTTGGTTTAATTAAACGGAGCATCAGTTTTTGTTCTTCTTGTCCGCCGTGACCAGATGTATGAATATTATTAAGCGAGCCATGAATGACCTCAGCGCCTGCACGATAAAGCTGGTTAATGGTGCGGCTTACGCTAATATTGTTACCTGGGATTGGTGAAGATGAGAAGACAACAGTGTCTCCAGGGTTAATCGAAATCTGGCGGTGAGTACCGTTCGCAATACGAGAAAGAGCTGCCATCGGTTCACCCTGGCTACCAGTACAAAGAATGGTTACTTTGTTTGCTGGAAGGCGGTTGATTTCATTATGTTCGATAAACGTGTTTTTTGGACATTTAATATAGCCAAGATCTTGTCCAATATCAATAGCAGACTCCATACTGCGTCCAAATACAGCGACTTTTCTGCCGTTGGCAACAGCAGACTCAATCACTTGCTGAAGTCTGTGAATGTTTGAAGCAAACGTGGCAAAGATGATACGTCCGTCGACTTTTCTAAAGATGTCATCAATGCTTTCACCTACACGTCTTTCAGACATCGTAAATTCTGGGATTTCACTGTTTGTACTATCAGATAAAAGACAAAGTACGCCTTCTTTTCCGATCTCAGCCATTTTGGTTAAATTGGCAGGCTCGCCAACAGGAGTAAAGTCAAACTTGAAATCACCTGTATGTACGATGTTCCCAGGAGGTGTCTTGACGACAATTCCATAAGAATCTGGAATACTGTGTGTCGTTCTAAAGAAAGACACAGCTGTTTTTCTAAATTTAATGGTATCTTCTTCTTCAAAAATGTGAAGTTTTGTTTGTCTCAAGAGACCATGCTCTTCCAATTTATTACGAAGTAGGCCGATTGCGAGTTTGCCGCCGTAAACTGGAATATTCACTTGCTTGAGAAGGTAAGGGATACCGCCGATGTGATCTTCATGTCCGTGAGTGATGAAAAGACCTTTGATTTTATCTTCGTTTTTAACTAAGTACGTATAGTCAGGGATGACGTAGTCAATTCCAAGAAGCTCATCTTCAGGAAACTTAATACCAGCATCAATTAAAATGATTTCATCTTGAAATTGAACGCCATACGTGTTTTTACCGATCTCGCCTAAACCGCCGAGCGCAAAAACTGCCGCCTGATCGTTTTTTACAAATTTCATTCCTCTCATAGCTCCAATACTTTAAAATTTTCACTTTCTCGTTCATAGTCTAAAAAAGCACCGTCTACAGGCTGAATGAATTCAATGTTGTAGTTATGTTTTTTCAACTTATCGCGTACGTCTCTTTCAGAAACCGCTTCAACGTATAGTGAATCTGTGTGTTCTCTTACAGGTACCTCAGTAGTACTTGCCTGAAAAAATACCTTATATATCATCCAAATCTCTCCTTAAATACCGTATGTTACACTCGCTTATTCTATTATATTAAAAAAACGCGCATAAGAAAAGTCTCTGAGAAAAAAGGACCTTCGGCAAATGTGCGAAAGATCCCTTTAAGCAATCGATTTTTTACGAAGCATGTCCTTCCATTGTCTTCGAATTTTCTTGCGCAGACGACGAAGCATCACAGGCCTCCTCCTTTCGGTTTAAAGTAAGCTTAAACAGCGTATTCCGCTCTCTCTATATACTTGTATTATATGATGTTTCCAATGAATGTTACATGGATATATGTGGGAAAATAGGCGTTTTCAAAAGGATTTGGTTTCGAAAGCGGAAATCTTTCTGTATGATGAAAGGGAGTGTGTATACATAACAAAGGACAGGAGGGCGAGATATGAATAAAAAAGTCATCTTCTTTGATATCGACGGTACTTTATATGACCATGATAAAAATATACCTGAGTCAACGAAGCGAGCGGTTCATTTATTAAAAGAAAAAGGTCATCATCTCTTTATTGCATCTGGGCGTTCTCCTTTTCTGATTCAGCCCATTTTAGAAGAATTAGGGCTTGACTCATTCATTGCTTATAACGGTCAGTATGTCATGTATGAGGGAGATGTTATTTACGGTAATCCGCTGAAGCAGGAGCTGATGGAGCGGATTTATGAGACAGCGGATCGTCATGATCATCCGCTTGTTTTTATGGGAGAAGAAACGATGAAGGCGTCTGTACCGAACCATCCGTTTATCCATGAAGGAATCGGTACTTTAAAAACAGAGCATCCTGAGCACGATTTGTCTTTCTTTAAAGAAAACGACATTTTTCAAATGCTGTTATTTTGTAAGGCAGAAGAGGAAGAGCAATATAAGGCATTCTACAATGAGATTGACCTTGTCAGATGGCATGAGCTGTCAACAGATGTTCTGCCAAAAGGCGGATCAAAAGCTGAAGGCATCAAACGAGTCATCGAAAGACTTCCTTACGATCAAAAGGATACCATTGCCTTTGGAGACGGACTGAACGATAGAGAAATGATTTCGTTTGCTGGAACAGGCGTTGCGATGGGAAATGCTGTGAGTGAACTGAAAGCATTGGCTGATTTTGTGACAAAGCCAGTAGATGAGGACGGCATATTCCATGCAGTGACCCATCTTGGCCTTATTGAAGAATAAAAAAGAAGACCCTTAGATGTGGGGTCTTCTTTTTTATGTTATGATCTGCCGATCGCAACAGAGTTTTCTGGCTCAGAGAATGGCTGATCCTTTTGAATATGATCATAAAACATAATGCCATTTAAATGGTCAATTTCATGCTGAAAGACAATAGCAGGGAATCCTTTTAGACGGATATCAATGTCCTCTCCTTCAAGCGTTGTGGCCTTCACCCTGATTTTTTGATATCGAGGAACAAATCCAGGGATGGCTTCATCAACTGATAAACAGCCTTCACCAGTAGCTAAATAAGCTCTTTTGACTGAATGACTGACAATACGCGGGTTGAACAGAGCATAGCTGTATTCTTCTCCGTCTTCATCCTCACAGTGAACTGCGATCATCCGTTTACTAATATTGATCTGCGGAGCAGCTAATCCAACGCCGGGTCTTAGTCCGTATTTTTCAGCAATGTCAGCATCCTGACTGTTTTTGACGAATTCGATCATGTCAGCTAATTGCTGTTTTTCCTCTTCTGTCGGCGGGAGCTCGACCGCTTCAGCTGTTTGTCTTAAGACGGGATGTCCGTCCCTTACGATATCATCCATGGTAATCACAAAACTTCACTCCTATTTCCTTTGTATGTAAAGTATATAAAATGATACACAACATATGCAATGAAATAAAGAAGACCGGTCCTTTGAGACCGGTCAGAGGCTTAAACAGCCTTAGCAGCAGCCACCGCCGCCTAAGAATGCTGCGCCAACGATGATTAATAGGATGAAAAGCACAACGATTAAAGCGAATGTACGTCCGCCGCCGTATCCGCATCCGTATCCACCGCCATAACTTGGGTAACAACAGCCGCCGCCGTATCCATACCCGTAACCGCCGTATCCACCATACATACTTCCATGACTATAATTAGACATACTTTTGACCTCCTTTGGAAATACACTCGGCCTCTCATAAGTGAAGGCGAAGCGTGTAATATAAACTATGTATGAATGCACTATTTGTATAGTCATGAGCCTATTGCTTGAAAAAAATCTTCTCCGTCTCATCTGACTGACCTCTTTTCTTGTCACAAACGCCTATAAAAATTATAGTGGTATGTGGAGATGTAAAGGGGGACCTTGTGATGAGACAGATGAAAAGAAGCATGAAAGCAGGTGCTGCTTTAGCGGGGATATGTACCCTTTTGCTGACAGGATGCGGAGGTCAAAATCCATTCAATGACATGCAGGATGCGATGACGAAAATGAGTGAAAAAGAAGCTTCCTTCGAAAAAGAGCAAGGTACACTGCAAAGCTATGAGAAAAAAGAGCAGAAGCTGTATACAAAAATGATTCAAACAACAAAGGACCATACAAAAACAGTGTCAAGCCTTTCTGATCAGGCATTAGCATCGGCAGCGAAACGAGAAGAACATTTAAAAACAGAAAAAGACAGCATGGATGAATCGAAAAAAGAATTGAATACGGTAAAGGAATCTGCCGCACGATTGCAAGATGCCGAGTTAAAAGAGAAAGCAGATCAAACAGTCAAATCGATCGAGAAACGATATGCATCATATGATCAGCTATACAAGGAGTATCAAAAGGCGCTGAAACAAGATCAGCATTTGTATCAATCTTTAAAGAAAAAGGATCTAGGATATGAAGAGCTGAAGTCTAAGCTGAAGACCGTCAATCGTTCATATAGCAAAGTCAGAAAAGAAAGTAAGAAGTTCAATCGATATACAGATCAATTGAATGATCATAAAAAGGCTTTGTATAAAGCAGCAGAACAAGAGTCAAAAAAGAGCTGAAAAACAGCTCTTTTTTTATTTTTCGACAAAAACAAACATTTTCTATTGTAGTACAGTAGTACACTCTATACTAGTACAGATTAGGTTGTTTGTTAAACAGATTGATACAGTTCACCATAAAAAGTAAAGCGAATACATTTATTTAAATAAAGCCGTTAAATCAATTGACGGACTATTTTTCTTGTTGTAAACTATTCCTTGTTAACAGAAGTTGTATTAGTTTTTTGTGAACTATCGTTAATACAGTTAGAAGGACTCAAAAAAGAGTGGTCAACCTATGTTTCGACAACGATCTTAGTGGCTATTATATACAGGAGTCATATGAGTATTTTGGGTTATCCTATATCTGTATGTATAAATGGATTCACGACAAATGGACTGTTAAAAGAAAGGAAGAGGTGACTTTAGAATGGCTGCAAAAACAAAAAAAGCAATTGTTGATAGCAAAAAGCAATTTGATGCCATCAAAAAGCAGTTTGAAACGTTTCAAATTTTAAACGAAAAAGGCGAAGTCGTAAACGAAGCGGCAATGCCGGATCTTTCAGATGACCAATTAAAAGAATTAATGCGCCGTATGGTGTTTACACGTGTATTAGATCAACGTTCAATTTCATTGAACCGTCAAGGACGTCTTGGCTTCTATGCGCCAACAGCTGGACAAGAGGCTTCTCAGCTTGCAACTCACTTTGCACTTGAGAAAGAAGATTTCATTCTTCCAGGATATCGTGATGTACCACAATTAATCTGGCATGGTCTTCCGCTAACAAAAGCATTCTTGTTCTCTCGCGGACACTTTGTTGGTAACCAAATGCCTGATGATGTGAATGCACTTTCACCGCAAATCATTATCGGTGCACAAATCATTCAAGCTGCTGGTGTAGCTCTTGGTTTGAAAAAGCGCGGTAAAAAAGCTGTTGCAATCACTTACACTGGTGACGGTGGAGCTTCACAAGGTGATTTCTACGAAGGTATTAACTTTGCAGGGGCTTACAAAGCGCCAGCGATTTTTGTTGTCCAAAACAACAGATATGCGATCTCTACACCTGTTGAAAAGCAGTCTGCTGCACAAACAATTGCACAAAAAGCAGCTGCAGCTGGTATCGTAGGCGTACAAGTTGACGGTATGGATGCATTAGCTGTTTATGCAGCAACTGCTGAAGCTCGTGAGCGCGCTGTAAATGGTGAAGGTCCAACATTAATCGAAACTCTTACATTCCGTTACGGCCCACATACAATGGCTGGTGACGATCCAACAAGATATCGTACAAAAGAAGATGAAAACGAGTGGGAGCAAAAAGATCCATTGGTACGCTACCGCAAATTCTTGGAAAACAAAGGCCTATGGTCTGAAGAAGAAGAGAATAAAGTGATCGAAGATGCAAAAGAACAAATCAAACAAGCGATCAAAGAAGCTGACGAACAGCCTAAGCAAAAAGTCACTGACTTGATTGAAAACATGTACGATGTGAAACCATTCAACTTAGTTGAACAGCTTGAAATTTACAAACAGAAGGAGTCGAAGTAAGCCATGGCGCAAATGACAATGATTCAAGCGATCACTGATGCGTTACGCACAGAACTGAAAAATGACGAAAACGTTCTCGTTTTCGGAGAAGACGTTGGTAAAAACGGCGGCGTATTCCGTGCGACTGAAGGATTGCAAAAAGAGTTTGGTGAGGATCGTGTATTCGATACTCCACTTGCTGAATCTGGTATTGGCGGTCTTGCAATTGGCCTTGGACTACAAGAATTCCGCCCAGTAATGGAAATTCAATTCTTCGGATTCGTTTACGAAGTATTAGATTCTGTTTCTGGACAAATGGCTCGTATGCGTTACCGTTCTGGCGGACGCTGGCATTCTCCAGTGACAATCCGTTCTCCATTCGGTGGGGGAGTTCACACACCTGAGCTTCACGCTGACAGCTTAGAAGGTCTTATCGCACAACAGCCTGGTATCAAGGTTGTCATTCCTTCAACACCTTATGATGCAAAAGGACTTTTAATTTCTGCAATTCGTGACAACGATCCTGTAGTGTTCCTTGAGCATATGAAACTTTATCGTTCTTTCCGTCAGGAAGTTCCTGAAGAAGAGTACACAATTGAAATCGGTAAAGCTGACGTGAAACGTGAAGGTACTGACCTTTCTATCATCACTTACGGTGCAATGGTTCACGAATCACTAAAAGCTGCTGAAGAGCTAGAAAAAGAAGGCGTTTCTGCTGAAGTTATCGACCTTCGCACAGTAAGCCCGCTTGATATTGAAACAATCATCGCTTCTGTTGAAAAAACAGGCCGTGCGATCGTTGTTCAAGAAGCACAAAAACAAGCTGGTATTGCTGCAAACGTAGTAGCTGAAATCAATGACAGAGCGATCCTTAGCCTGGAAGCACCAGTACTTCGTGTAGCTGCACCTGATACTGTATTTGCTTTCTCTCAAGCTGAGAGCGTATGGCTTCCAAACCATAAAGATGTACTTGAAACAGCGAAAAAAGTTCTTGAATTTTAATTAAATGACAGAGGGGAAAAGAATTTATTTCTCTTCCCCTTTATCAATTACATGACCGTGTAAACATACACAACAAGGGTTCAACAAAATCTAGGAGGCGAAAAACAGTGGCATTTGAATTTAAACTTCCGGACATCGGAGAAGGTATCCACGAAGGTGAGATCGTTAAGTGGTTTGTTAAACCAAACGACGAAATCAATGAAGATGACGTTTTAGCAGAGGTACAAAATGATAAAGCAGTTGTAGAAATTCCTTCACCTGTTAAAGGAAAAGTATTAGAATTAAAAGTTGAAGAGGGAACAGTTGCAACTGTAGGACAAACAATCATTACGTTTGATGCACCTGGTTACGAAAATCTTCAATTTAAAGGCAGCGAAGAAGAAGGCGAAGCAAAAACTGAAGCTCAAGTACAAGGTACTGCTGAAGCTGGTAACGAGCCAGAGAAGAAAGAAGTAGCACAAGAAGAAGCGGCAGCAGCAACTGGTGCAGGCGCACAAGAGCAAGTAGATGCTGATCCAAACAAACGCGTGATCGCTATGCCATCTGTACGTAAATATGCTCGTGAAAAAGGCGTTGAAATTTACAAAGTTGCAGGTTCTGGTAAAAACGGACGTGTGTTAAAAGAAGATATCGACAGCTTCGTTAATGGTGGTTCTGCAGCTCCAGCAGCAGCACCTCAAGCAGCTGAAAGTGTGAAAGAAGAAGCAGCTCCTAAAGCGGCAGCAGCTCCAGTTCTTGAAGGAGAATTCCCAGAAACTCGCGAGAAAATGAGCGGAATCCGCAAAGCAATCGCGAAAGCAATGGTGAACTCTAAGCATACAGCTCCTCACGTAACATTAATGGATGAAGTTGATGTAACAAACCTTGTTGCTCATCGTAAACAATTCAAACAAGTTGCAGCTGATCAAGGAATCAAGTTAACTTACTTGCCTTACGTTGTAAAAGCTCTAACTTCTGCTTTGAAAAAGTACCCAGTACTTAACACTTCTATCGATGATAAAACGGATGAAGTTGTTCAAAAGCATTACTACAACATCGGAATTGCAGCTGATACTGAAAAAGGCTTGCTCGTTCCAGTTGTGAAAAATGCAGATCGCAAAGCAATTTTCGAAGTGTCTAACGAAATCAACGAGCTTGCAACAAAAGCACGTGATGGTAAATTGGCTCCAGCTGAAATGAAAGGTGCATCTTGCACAATCACAAACATCGGTTCTGCTGGTGGACAATGGTTTACTCCAGTCATCAACCACCCAGAAGTAGCGATCCTTGGTATTGGCCGTATCGCTGAGAAAGCGGTTGTTCGTGATGGCGAAATCGTTGCAGCTCCAGTCTTAGCTCTTTCCCTAAGCTTTGACCACCGTATGATTGACGGAGCTACTGCGCAAAATGCCCTTAACCACATCAAGCGTTTATTGAATGATCCACAATTAATTTTAATGGAGGCGTAATGTCATGGTAGTAGGAGATTTCCCAATCGAAACAGATACTCTTGTCATCGGTGCAGGTCCTGGTGGATATGTAGCTGCTATTCGTGCTGCACAGCTTGGACAAAAAGTAACAATCGTTGAAAAAGGAACACTTGGCGGTGTATGTCTAAACGTTGGTTGTATTCCTTCAAAAGCATTAATCAATGCTGGCCATCGTTTCGAAAATGCTAAGCATTCTGAAGACATGGGTATCAAAGCTGAAAACGTAACAGTTGATTTCACAAAAGTTCAAGAGTGGAAAGCTTCTGTTGTAAACAAATTAACAGGTGGAGTTCAAGGTCTTCTTAAAGGAAATAAAGTAGACATCGTTAAAGGTGAAGCTTATTTCGTAGACAGCAACTCTGTACGTGTAATGGATGAAAATTCAGCACAGACTTACACTTTCAAAAATGCAATTCTTGCTACTGGATCTCGTCCAATCGAATTGCCTACTTTTAAATACACAGACCGCGTGATCAACTCAACTGGTGCTTTAGCGCTTAAAGAAGTACCTAAAAAGTTAGTTGTTATCGGTGGTGGATACATCGGTACTGAGCTTGGTACTGCTTATGCAAACTTTGGAACAGAAGTTGTGATCCTTGAAGGTGGAGACGAAATCCTTCCAGGTTTCGAAAAGCAAATGAGCTCATTGGTTAAACGTAACCTGAAGAAAAAAGGAAACGTTGAAATCCATACAAACGCTCTTGCAAAAGGCGTTGAAGAAAAATCTGATGGTGTCACTGTTACATTCGAAGTAAAAGGTGAAGAAAAAACAGTTGATGCTGATTACGTACTTGTGACTGTTGGTCGTCGTCCAAACACTGATGAGCTTGGTCTTGAGCAAGTTGGTGTTGAATTGACTGACCGCGGAGTTGTCAAAACAGACAAACAATGCCGTACAAGCGTATCTAACATCTATGCAATTGGTGACATCGTTGATGGACCACCACTTGCACACAAAGCTTCTTACGAAGGTAAAATTGCAGCTGAAGCAATCGCTGGAGAGCCAGCTGAAATTGATTACCTTGGTATTCCTGCTGTTGTATTCTCTGAGCCAGAACTTGCAACTGTTGGATACACTGAAGCAGAAGCAAAAGCAGAAGGAATCGAAATCGTTGCAGCGAAATTCCCATTCGCAGCGAACGGACGTGCACTTTCTCTTGATGCAACTGATGGCTTCATGAAAATGATCACTCGTAAAGAGGATGGTCTAGTTATCGGTGCTCAAATCGCAGGTGTTGGCGCTTCTGATATGATTTCAGAGCTTAGCCTTGCAATCGAAGCTGGAGTGACTGCTGAAGACATCGCTATGACAATTCATGCTCACCCAACATTAGGTGAAATTACAATGGAAACGGCTGAAGTAGCAATTGGAAGCCCAATCCACATCGTAAAATAATGAACCTATGAAACCCTCTCCTTGATGGAGAGGGTTTTTTTGCGCCCTGAACATCATATGAAAAACCCCTCATGAGGTGAGGGGTTTTTTCATATGGTTATATATAAGTGCAAGGAAAATATCATTAGTTTGTATTGACGCGGTCTAAAGCATGGCATAAGGGCGATAAGATCTCCTGTTTACTGCGAACATTTCCTTCAACCTTCACGATGACTTTTTCATCATTGACAAGTAAAATAGCCGGCAGTTCATCAACTTCATTTTTCCAGCCTTTACGATCTTCTTTCACAATCATTTTTGACATTTCCTTAGGGTATTCATTCTTTAAATCGAGGACTGCATCATAATAAGGGCTTTCTTTATCAAGGTTTTCTGCATCAGTAAAGAAGAGAATTCTCGGTTTTTGAATATGACTGACTTGGTCGGTCTGAGTCGGTATGATATACGCAAATGAGCATGAACTAAGTACAAAGAGCATGGGGAATATAATGAGAAGTGTCCTCATAAAATTCAATCTATTCACCTCAAAATCATTTGGGGTTGTCCCAACATTTTTAGGAGCTTGTTCCCTGTTAGTCACTCTAGTGTATCATGTCCCTTTTGACAATTTTCGATTGTTACTCAATTGTTACAGAATTGATATGAAGCAAAATACAATTGAAACGTTCCCTCAATATGATGAGAAAAAAGCACATATTTATAAAAAATGATTAAATGTGTCATACAATTAACCGTTGACAACTTAAATGTGACATCATATTATAGAGATAAGAAATAGATCAAACGCTTTCAAACTATGAATGAAGAAAAGGGGAATGTACGTGGGTACAATTATTTGTCAAGATTGCAATGAAACCATTGATCAATTTGAAAATGAAAAAGTGACAACGCTATACGGAACGTGCGGTCACTGTCATTGCTGTGATGAAGCCTCTGAATAAATAAAAAAAGCATGCAGCTCCATTTGGGGCTGCATGTTTCTTTTTTATAAAATTGGTTTTTGTTCCTTAATCACACGGATCATTTCAAGCGTTGAATCTTCAGGTCCTTGGACAGGGAGGCCAATTTCAATATTTTTAAAGATATACGATATATTTTCTTCTGTGATAATTTCACCTGGTATAAAAATTGGAATACCTGGCGGATATACCATCACAAACTCTGCGGTGATGCGGCCGACTGCTTCCTTAAAAGGAACGACTTCTGTTGTGGCATAAAAAGCGTCACGCGGCGTCATAGCAAGCGATGGGATCTCAGGCAGCAGTACCTCTGTTACCGCTTGTTTGCCGCCGTCACGAGTAGACGCTGCGGCAATTTCCTGCATCGCCGTCACGAGCGTATCAATTGTCTCATCTGAATCGCCAGGGGTTACGATACATAAAATATTATAAAGGTCAGAGAGTTCTACTTCAATTCGATAGCTTTCTCTCAGCCATTTTTCTACATCATGTCCGTTTAACCCAAGGTCTTTAATGGAGATAATTAATTTCGTTGGGTCATAATCGTAAGTAGAAGCTGATCCAAGTATTTCCTTGCCAATGCAGCTAATACCGTCAATTTGATTCAAGCGGTCTCTCGCTGATTCAGCCAAACGAATGGCTTCGTCTGCAAGCGCCTTTCCTTCAGTGGCTAATCGTTTTCGAGCGACATCAAGTGACGCTAAGAGCAAATAAGAAGTGGATGTTGTCGTCAGCATACTCAAAATCGATTGCACGCGGTCTTTTGAAACAAGCCCTTCCTTCATATTTAAAATAGAGCTTTGCGTAAGAGAGCCGCCGAGTTTATGGACACTTGTTGCTGCCATGTCAGCACCTGCCTGCATCGCAGAGAGGGGAAGCTCATCATGAAAATGGATGTGCACACCGTGTGCTTCATCTACAAGGACAGGCACATCAAATGAATGGGCAATGTCTACGATTGATTTTAAGTCTGCTGAAATACCAAAATACGTTGGATTAATGACAAGTAAACCTTTCGCATCTGGATGCTTAGTGAGCGCCTTTTTGGCTGATTCAGGTGTAATACCGTGAGAGATGCCAAGCTCTTTGTCTATTTCTGGGTGAATAAAAACAGGAATGGCGCCAGAAAATACAATCGCGGACATAATTGATTTATGAACGTTACGAGGAACGATAATTTTATCTCCAGGTCCGCATACCGTCATCACCATTGTCATGATGGCGCCGCTTGTTCCTTGAATAGAGAAAAACGTATGATCAGCACCGAAGGCTTCAGCAGCAAGCTCCTGTGCTTCTTTTATCATCCCTCGAGGTGAATGTAAATCATCGAGAGGTTCTATATTAATGAGGTCAATGCTTAATGCATTGTCGCCAATGAATGCTCTAAATTCAGGATCCATTCCGGCTCCTTTTTTATGGCCTGGAATATGAAATTGGACTGGATTGGTTGCTGCGTGTTTTTTTAGTCCAGTGTATAAGGGTGTATCATGTTGTGACAATTGCTTTCCCACCTTCATCGAAATACCTGCTATTATTGTGCCAATTACAGCAGATTTCATTGCATAAAACAAAAGAATTATATTATGAACTGATCGGAATGTAAAGCATAAAATCAATCGGTTTCTGAACAAACAGATGCTATAATAAAAGTTCAAATCAGAAATGAGTATTAAAGTGAGGGACAAGTAAATGGAATATCAATATCCAATGGATGTCGACTGGACGACAGAGGAAAAGATTGCGGTCATTTCATTTTTTCAGGCTGTTGAAAAAGCCTACGAAAAAGGAATTGCGAAGCAGGAGTTATTAGACGCATATAAACGATTTAAAGAGGTTGTGCCATCAAAAGCAGAGGAAAAAACGCATTGTGCGGCGTTTGAAAAGGGAAGCGGGTATTCCCCTTATCATGCAGTGAAAACAGCTAGAGAAGCAGAAGAGACTGCTATTATACGGATGTAAAAAACGAGCCTAAAAGGGCTCGTTTTTTCATACAGATTCTTTCTGTGTAAAACGGTATAGATACGTCAGCGTGCGGAAGGCATTTTCAATTTTCGAGAGGAATTCTTCATTATTCATTTGCACGACTTCCTCTCTAGGTAGCTGAATGCCGCAAAGAAGCTCGGCTTTCTTGACTGTTTGAACACGTTCAAACAGCGTTTTCAGCTGTTCGGAATCTAGTTCGCTGTGACGCATGACATCTGGTTTCATATGATCTTTAGACCAAACAAAATCTTGCGGTATTTTCTGCTGGATGGTGTCTAGCTCCTTTTCAAATAGCTGGCCGTACTCACCTTTTACTGGAGATTCATAAATGAGTGCAAACCAGACAAAGACATGTGTTTTCCAAAGCCCGATTTGAAAATGAGGGAGTTTTTTGTATCCGCGCTTACTGTTTGCAAAAGCAACCCACGTATCATTTGGCGGGTTAACAGATCTTCTAGCATGCTTTGCGACGTGTACAAACATTTCGTCTCCTGTAATAGAAGAAAGAAGTGGAGCAAAATGTTCGCCAAGTGCCTCAAGCTTTGGACGGACTCTTTCTTTTAATACAGTCATTCGTTCATCTAAACCATCAACTGTGAATGTTTCAAAATCTTCATCTCTAAAACGCATTTCACTCATGTTATGCCTCCTGTATCTTTTCGCTGATCATATTTTATCATAGCTTGGGTCAAGCTCAAAAAAAGATGCACCGTTAGATCAAAGTTTATGAAGGTCGTGGCGCAGCGTTTAAAATCATCAATTTTGTGGTACATAACAAATAGGTAAAGACACAATTTTCAGAATGTCGTTGCGGTTATGCGATCGCTTCATACGATATAAGCAAGAACCATTTCTCTTATCGATTGAATTTTTTATCAATGAAAACTGACAAGGAATGAATCATTCTCTGGAAGGGGCGTTGACCAATGAAGCAAATCGTGAAGCAGGGGTATAGGCAGGAGAAGAAGAATCGCATCGCTGTGTGGAGATTAGAGGTTGATTATGAGCTTTCTACGCTTCATGAAGCCATCGAGCATAAAGATGACATCCAAATCGAACGCAGCAAACGAAAGCTTGAGCGCCTAAGAAAAGAATGGGAGCAGCTTCAAGGGTAAAACAGCGTGAGGTAAAAACGAACCAATTCATCGGTTCGTTTTTGTATGAAGCTGCTTTTTTCTTGCTTTTACGTACATAATATCAGTATGCTATTACAAATAGGTCCTACATAGAAAAGAGGTTTACAATCTGATGACAAACTGGGTGGAAATTGACCGTCTTGCAAAGCTCTGGGTAAAAGAAGCAGGGAGCCGTATTAAAGCGTCCATGCAGGAAGGTCTATCAATTGAAACAAAATCAAATCCAAATGATCTTGTCACGAATATTGATAAAGAAACAGAGCGTTTTTTTATTGAAAAAATACAGTCGACATTTTCAGACCATCACATTTTAGGAGAAGAGGGACAAGGGGAAGAGGTGACCTCACTCGATGGGATTGTGTGGATCATTGATCCGATCGATGGCACAATGAACTTTGTCCATCAAAAACGCAACTTTGCCATTTCAATCGGGATATTTGAAAATGGTGTTGGGAAAATCGGTCTTATTTATGACGTCATTCATGACGAGCTCTACCATGCCATCAAAGGAGAAGGAGCTTATATGAACGATACCCTGCTCCCTCGATTAAAAGAGGTGGAGATTGAAAAAGCCATTGTGGGGATTAATCCGACATGGGCGATCGAAAGCCCTTATTTTGACGCCAAACCATTTGCCCGTCTTGTACGTGATGTGAGAGGGACACGAACGATTGGATCCGCTGCCCTTGAGCTTGCTTATATTGCAAGCGGCAGAAGTGACGCATATGTCACGTTAAGGCTTGCGCCATGGGATTATGCAGCGGGCTGCGTACTGCTTGATGAAGTAGGGGCTGTTTACTCAAATATTCACGGAGAACGTCTTACGTTCCTAGATAAAAACAGCATAGTCGCCGGAAATCGATCCGTTTGTGAAAAAATCTTGCATGATTACATAAAAGGAAGCGGAAATAAAAAATAAACGGAATCACTTCATGAGAATGAAGTGATTTTTTGTTTTTCCTGAAACTTTTTTGTAAGGCGAATGTCTTATTGGCTGAAATAAAAAACCCTCATCTGATTTATCCAGATGGGGGTTTTTCTAGCTTAGCTTAATTTTTCTTTCGCAATTTGAATTGCATCATAAAACGTTTTTAATTGCTCTTGAGGAATTTTCTTAAGCATTTGGTTGAAAACAAGTAATTCAGTAGAGCTGAATCCAAGACCTTTTGCGATTTTTGAATCAATCACAACGTTTCCTTTTTTGTCTAGAACAAGGGCATCACCAGCAAGATCAGCAATTCTGATCACTGATTTGAAAAGCTTTTCGAATTTAGCCGCTTCTTCTTTTGTAAGACCAAGTTCAACAGCTTTTGCTGCATCAAAAACCAATTTCCCTTTTTCGTTTTTAGTGATGCTTTCACTGAAAACGATTGTAAGAACAGCTGCGCGATCTAAGAATTTCTCAGCAGTCGCCGCTTCTTCTTCAGTTAGTCCGAGCTCAACAGCTTTTTTCACATCAAATGTGTAGTTGTTGTCTTCCTCAACAAATGAATTGATGAGAATGTTGATGACACGCTCGTTTTTCTCCAATAATTCTTTAATGATTTGCTGCTGTTCAAAAGGAATTCCTTTGAAAGTTGCAGCGCTTGCTTGCCCAGGAGCTACTGTTGTGAAAGTAAGAATAATAGCTAAAGCGAAAAATACAACAGAGCTGAGCGATTTGCTCAAAAACTTCTTCATGCTTCTTTTCTCTCCCTTTTCTGTTAAATTTTGTTGCAAGAACAGCATACCATGAGAAACTTTGTGGAAGAATAGGAAAATTGTAACTTTCTGTTTGATTTTGGAGAACTATAAAAGTTCTTGTCGAATTATGGAGAGGTTCAGATTGCTTACTTTTGTCAATTCTCAATAGATGTTTTTGTATGTGACGCAAGCTTTCATAGGTGAATTGTCTTGTTTTTACTCAAAATAAAAAGCCTTCTACATGTAGAATGTAAAAGGCTTTTACCTAATTTTATGATTGCACGTTTAATTTTCTTTTTAATGTAAATCCTGTACCCATGAAAATCATGGCGAATACAATGCTTAGACATATGCCCAGTATGTTTTTTTCTGCAAGAGTTACCCCAATAAACGCCATACTGACAACTGCAAGTAATGCACATAATAATAGAAGCCATTTGATTTGTTTCATATGTCCCCATCCCTTTTTTTAGAGTTAATATAAGTTTACAGAAAAACGATCGGCATTTAAAGGGGATTGTGATATAATATGAAAGTTATCTAATTATTTTAGGAGATGAAAATGTGAAACTTCGAAAAGACCTTCGCAACATCGCAATTATTGCCCACGTTGACCATGGTAAAACGACGCTTGTTGACCAATTGCTCCATCAAGCTGGTACTTTCCGTGCGAATGAAAATATCGCTGAGAGAGCCATGGATTCAAATGATTTAGAGCGAGAGCGCGGTATTACGATTTTAGCTAAAAATACTGCGATAAATTATAAAGATACACGCATTAATATTTTAGATACACCAGGACACGCCGATTTCGGTGGTGAAGTTGAGCGTATCATGAAAATGGTAGATGGTGTACTCCTCGTCGTGGATGCTTATGAAGGCTGTATGCCTCAAACACGCTTTGTGCTGAAAAAAGCACTTGAGCAAAACTTAACACCAATCGTTGTCGTCAATAAAATTGACCGCGACTTTGCTCGTCCGGCTGAAGTAGTCGATGAAGTGATTGACTTGTTCATTGAATTGGATGCAACAGAAGAACAGCTTGAGTTCCCAGTTGTCTATGCATCAGCAATCAATGGTACAGCAAGTAACGATGCGAGCAAACAAGATGAAAACATGGAATCTTTGTTTGAAGCTATTGTGAACCATATTCCTTGCCCGGTTGATAACCATGAAGAGCCGCTTCAATTCCAAGTGGCGCTACTTGATTACAATGATTATGTTGGCAGAATTGGAATTGGCCGTGTATTCAGAGGAACAATGCAAGTAGGACAGCAGGTAGCCTTGATGAAAGTCGACGGCACTGTGAAACAATTCCGTGTAACAAAGATCTTTGGTTTCCAAGGGTTAAAACGAGTGGAAATCAACGAAGCGAAAGCGGGAGATCTTGTCGCTGTATCTGGAATGGAAGACATCAACGTAGGTGAAACGGTTTGTCCGGTAGAACACCAAGAGGCACTTCCAATCCTTCGTATTGATGAGCCGACACTTCAAATGACGTTTGTTGTAAACAACAGCCCATTTGCAGGCCGTGAAGGAAAATACGTGACATCACGTAAAATCGAAGAGCGCTTAGAGCAGCAGCTTCAAACAGACGTCAGTCTTCGTGTGGATCCAACTGATTCACCTGATGCTTGGGTTGTTTCTGGACGCGGAGAGCTTCACTTATCCATTCTCATTGAGAATATGAGACGTGAAGGATTTGAATTACAAGTATCGAAGCCAGAAGTTATTGTAAAAGAAGTTGATGGTGTTCGATGTGAGCCTGTTGAGCGCGTTCAAATTGATGTACCGGAAGAGCATACTGGCTCTGTTATGGAATCAATGGGTGCAAGAAAAGGTGAAATGATTGACATGATCAACAATGGTAACGGTCAAGTTCGCCTGATCTTTACAGTGCCATCACGTGGTTTAATTGGATATACAACTGAATTTCTTTCATTAACTCGTGGTTTTGGTATTTTGAACCATACGTTTGACAGCTACCAGCCAATGCAGTCTGGTCAAGTCGGCGGACGCCGTCAAGGTGTACTTGTTTCAATGGAAACAGGTAAAGCGACTGCTTACGGAATCCAAGGTGTTGAAGAGCGCGGTGTGATCTTCGTTGAGCCAGGTACTGAAGTATACCAAGGGATGATTGTTGGGGAGCATAACCGTGAGAACGACCTTGTTGTAAACGTAAGCCGTATGAAACAACAAACAAACGTACGTTCAGCGACGAAAGATCAAACGGTTAGCATGAAAAAACCTCGTATTATGTCACTTGAGGAATCTCTTGAGTACTTGAATGAAGACGAATACTGTGAGGTTACACCTGAATCCATTCGTCTTAGAAAGAAAATTTTAGACAAAAACGAACGTGAGAAAGCAGCGAAGAAGAAAAAGCTAGCAGGATTATCTTAATTCCATGAAGAATTAAAAAGATAGAACCCTGAATGATAAGGGGAGGGAATCTTTTTGAATGATCAGGAAGTAAGTGAAAATCTATCCTTTTTCGCGATGCTGTTTCGTGTCGATGAAAATCCGCAAACAGGGATGTGGCTCCTATATGGCACCATCCTTGTTTTAGCGATTATTGTTTTTAAGCTCGGCTTTGCAAGACGTTTACCGATTTTAAAAGCGCTCGTGATTTATTTATTTTTGATTTTTGGCTGCACGTTTCTCACATTTCTAGGAATCTTCCTGCCAGTAGCGGAAGGCCTTGTTGTGGCAGCTGCCATTTTGATTATTTATAAAATACGGCTGCATCGTGCGAAAAAAGAAGGAACAGTCAATACGTAAAAAAAGACCTGAACATGTGTCAGGTCTTTTTTTATGTCTTTTGTTCTTTCTTTCCTTTTTTCTTCTTTTTCTCTTTTGTCGCAGGATCCTGATAAAGAGAGAATCTGCCGGTTTTGATGCGAGCTTCTGTCTTTATTTTAATGCGTTCTTGGCAGTCATCGCACATATATGTATGAATTGGCCGGTTTCTTAACCGTTTCGCAACGAGTGTATCATCATCAATGGTTTCAAGCTTTTCACATAATGAGCACTTCACTCTCATCATTTTCACCTCACTTTATTGCATTTATTATAGCATGTTTTCCAGCCACTTAAAATCAGCGTAGAAAAAGGCTTATATCACAGGAGATATAAGCCGTTCTCATTATTTCTTTTGGTTCATATGATGATTTGATTGGTCGTTTTGATTTTTTTCTAACTGTTTTTGATCTTGTTCTTTGAGCTGATTATTCGGATCATTTGTCGGATCCTTTTCGTTACGGTCGATCTCATTTTTCGGCATCTCTGGCATCACGCGGCCGACAATGGCAGCCAGTTCATCCATAATACCGCTTACAGGGCGGCCTGCTTGAATTTCTTTGCCCATTTCTTTTAAACGGCTGACTGTATCCGGATCAGCAACCACAACAGCATTTGCACCTTCCGGGTCATTTCTCAGCGCTTTTGCAACTGAATATTTAATGGTTTCTACTTTGCTTCTATCTAAATCATCTTTTACATCAATACCAACAACAGCATATCGGCCGATGACGATTGCTGTTGCATCATTGACATCTGCTACGTGCTCTGTCACATTGACAAGATGCTGCGCAACATCTGTGGATGGGCGGGCTTGATCTGTCTTTTTCTTCGATGAGTCAGACACCCTTACTAAGTGCTGGCGTCCATCTTGCTTGTCCAGCGCCTCTGGCTTTTCCTGCTGCTGGCAAGCGCCTAACAGAATGATCGTTTGAATCATGAATAATGTTAAAAATAGTCGCATCTAAATTCCCTCCTTCACAAACTGCATGATTTATTTTATTGTTGAATTAACCTTCTAACTTTATTCATGAAAACATATATTTTAACAATCGTTTTGGGAAAGACAAGGATGAATGAAACCCCGATCAGGAGGCGAAGGACCTGAGTAAAATTTATGTATTAGACACAAATGTGTTATTACAGGATCCGAATTCAATCTTTTCATTTGAAGACAACGAGGTCGTCATTCCGGCCGTTGTGTTAGAAGAAGTAGACTCGAAAAAGAGATACATGGACGAGGTTGGGCAAAACGCTCGGCGCGTCTCACGTTTAATCGACGGTTTGAGATCGAAAGGGAAACTCCATGAAAAAATTACGCTAGAGTCAAAAGGAACGCTGCGCATCGAGCTAAATCATCGCTCTTTCCATGAACTTCAAGAAATTTTCATTGAAAAAACGAACGATAATCGGATTTTGGCTGTCGCGAAAAATTTGAGCTTAGAGGAAGAAACAAAGCCTCACGGCCGGCCAGTTATTTTGGTCAGTAAAGATGTTTTAGTCCGGGTAAAGGCAGATGCTATAGGCCTCCAAGCTGAAGACTTCTTAAGTGACCGTGTGCTGCAAAACGAAGACATTGCTAACGGCTATCATGAGCTCTATATTCCGACGGAGCAATTGAATACATTTTATAAACAAAGCCAATTACCGATAAAAGAAGTCACGAGTGTACCATTAAACCCTCATCAGTTTGTCATTATGAAGGGGAATGAAGGCGGCTCTGCTTTAGGAATGCTTGACCAAAAAGCAGAGAATGTGAAACGGCTCATTTATGATCAAGAGCATGTTTGGGGAATTCGTCCGAAAAATGTTCAGCAGACGATGGCACTAGAACTGCTATTGCGCCGTGATATTCCCCTCGTGACATTGATCGGAAAAGCGGGAACTGGTAAAACACTCCTTGCGCTGGCTGCCGGATTAATGCAGACAGAGGATCTCGGCATGTTTAAAAAACTGATCGTAGCTCGTTCAATTGTTCCTGTCGGCAAGGACTTAGGCTACTTGCCAGGTGAAAAGGAAGAGAAACTCAGACCATGGATGCAGCCGATCTATGACAATCTAGAATTTTTATTTAATACAAAAAAACCTGGTGAACTTGATGCGATTTTGGCGGGAATTGGTTCGATTCAAGTGGAAGCTTTAACGTATATACGCGGAAGAAGTATCCCTGATCAATTTATTATCATTGATGAGGCGCAGAATTTAACGAAACACGAGGTGAAAACATTATTAACGCGAGTCGGAGAGGGAAGTAAAATTGTGCTGATGGGAGACCCAGAGCAGATCGATCATCCTTATTTAGACAGCTTAAATAATGGGCTTACGTATGTCATTGAGCGGTTCAAAGGACAGCAAATATCTGGACATGTCAAGCTTGTCAAAGGAGAAAGGTCTGGGCTTGCACAGCTTGCAGCTGATTTGCTGTAGTCCAGACCCTCTGTCTTATGTAATGATGAGCTCTTTGACACCTTTTATCGGCTGAGTGAGGTTGGACTGATCCGCGAAATAAACGTGGATTGGTCCTTCTTCAGTCATAGGCTTCCCATTTTGGCTGAAGTGTGCAATGCTTTCCATTGCCTGAGAAATCGGGACAGCAATTGTCCCTGTTTCTGTGACAAATTCGCATGTATCTGCATGTTCAAGCGGTTCTGCATTTTTCAGCATATCACCCAGCTTCATTCCGAAGCTGCCAGTGACGAGTCTTTCCTTTTCGTACTTCTTCTCTGTTTTTAAAGTGGGTGGAAGTGTTTGCCCTTCTCTGATCACCCGCTCTTGGTCAAGCTCCTGATCCAGCTGACTTTCTTCATTTGCTGTACTTTTTTCAAAAAATGAATCCATTAAAAATTTGCGGTCATCAAAAATCCATACACTTGGATCAATGGTGATCTTGTACTTTACGTTCCCCTTAATTTGAATGATGCTCATGTTCAAGACAACCCCTTTCCACCATAAATTATAGAAGTTTTCGCCTGCTTTGTCACTTTCATAAACATGCATCTCCTTGTACACACTAATCTTACATGAAAGATAGGGAGGATATTGGGCATGGCATGTCGCGACAATGAAGAGCTTCAGCGATTTGTAGAAGAAGCAAAAAAAGTGGCCAAAGATGGCAAAGTAGCATCCTATATTCCCGCTCTCGCCAAAGCGGATCAGACGGATTTATCTGTGGCTGTGTATCATGTGAGTAATACTTGCCACTCGGCAGGAGATGTAGATAAACGCTTTACTCTGCAAAGTATTTCAAAAGTATTAGCCCTTGCGCTCGTACTCTCAGAAGAAGGGCCAAAAAAAGTTTTTCAATTTGTTGGACAAGAGCCTACAGGTGACCCGTTTAATTCAATGATTAAGCTGGAAACAGCAAGTCCAAATAAGCCGCTGAATCCAATGATTAATGCAGGAGCGCTTGCAGTCACAAGCTTAATAAGAGGCGCGACGCCGCAAGATCAGCTAAACCGCCTGCTTGGCTTTATTAGAGAGCTTGCAAATGATAAAAGCATTACATACTGCAAGGAAACAGCCGCATCCGAATTTGAGACATCAATGATTAACCGGGCTATGTGCTATTATATGAAGCAATATCATATTATTAGAGGGAACGTAGAAGAGGTTATGGACGTGTATACGAAACAATGTGCCATCATGATGAACAGCTTAGATTTGGCGAAAATTGCTTGTGTTTTTTCATTAGATGGCAGACATCCAGAGACGGGTCAGCAAATTCTTTCAAAAGATGTCGCTAGAATTTGTAAAACCTTTATGGTGACGTGCGGCATGTACAATGCAAGCGGGGAATTCGCCATTAATATCGGCATACCTGCTAAAAGCGGTGTTTCAGGCGGGATTATGGGAGCGGCTCCATATGATTTTGGGATCGGAATTTTTGGTCCAGAACTGGATGAAAAAGGGAATAGCATTGCTGGGATTAAGCTGCTTGAGCTCATGAGTGAAAAATATGAGATGAGTATCTTTTAATGATGAATGTCTTCTTTTTATTTTTACAAAGCGAACTGTACAAATCTGCTTGCAATTTTGGGCGTTTCGCTTTATGATAAATAGAAGAATTAGGTACTCGCCTGGGGAACGGAGGGATACTTTTGGCGTCAGAAATTTTAGTCGATCATCGGCAAAAAGCACTGGCTTTATTAAAATTGGATGCAGATAAAATTTTAAAATTGATCCAAGTGCAAATGGACAACTTAACGATGCCGCAATGTCCTCTTTATGAAGAGGTTTTAGATACTCAAATGTTCGGATTATCGAGAGAAATTGATTTCGCTGTCCGGCTTGGATTAGTTGATCAACATGAAGGTAAGAAACTACTCGATAAACTTGAGAGAGAGCTTTCCGCACTTCATGATGCGTTCACAAAAAAATAATGATTGAAAACTCAAACTTCCACAACTAAGTTTGAGTTTTTTTGTCCTCTATTTTCTTTTGATGGATTAACGGCAAACGGACTTGATTCTTTCATGAATGACGAACAATATAAAAGAGGTAAAACGGGATCAAACGGAGAAAATGTAGTAGAATAAGAACAGCTAAGAAGATATCAAGCAGTAGAAACAGACGTTAGGAAGAGGATTATATGTTAAAGAGAATGCTAAAATCGTATGACTACTCATTATTGTTCGCCATTATCTTAATCAGCGCATTCGGTTTGGTTATGGTGTATAGCTCAAGTATGATTACATCTGTTATCAGATACGATGCCGCGCCAGATAACTTTTTTAAGAAACAGCTCTTATTTATGATTGTTGGAGCAGCCATCTTGATCTTTACAGCATTAGTTCCATATCAGCTGTTTTCAAATAAGAAATTCCAGATTGGTATGCTGCTGCTTTCAGTTTTTTCCCTCATCTATGTGTATTTTGGCGGTCATATTGCAGGGAACGCAAGAAGCTGGATCAAATTAGGACCTTTTAGTCTTCAGCCAGCTGAATTTGTGAAGATTGTCGTCATCATCTATCTTGCTGCGGTGTATGCCAAAAAGCAGCATTATATTGATCATATTTTAAGAGGTGTTACGCCTCCGATCGTGATTGTCTCTATCCTGTGCGGATTTATCATTTTGCAGCCAGACTATGGGACAGCCTTTATCATTGGCATGATTGCCCTTGCGATGATTTTATGCTCAGGTTTTAGCGGCAAAACGCTAGCGAAGCTGCTCGCGCTATTTAGTGCAGTAATGGTCGTCGTGACCCCATTTATTATGCTTTTTTGGGATAAAATTTTCACGCAAAATCGTCTCGGACGTTTTGAGAGTTTCCAAGATCCATTTAAAGATGCAGGGGCTACTGGGCATCAATTGATTAATTCATATTATGCAATTGGATCAGGCGGCTTTTTTGGACTCGGTCTAGGAGAAAGCGTTCAAAAGTACGGGTATCTGCCAGAACCGCACACAGACTTTATCATGGCAATTATCTCGGAAGAGCTTGGTTTTTTCGGCGTGTTTTTCGTTATCGCTCTTCTTGGTTTCATCGTCGTGAAAGGTTTTTATATTGCGAGAAAGTGTGAAGATCCGTTTGGAAGTTTGCTTGCAATAGGAATTTCCTCCATGATTGCGATCCAAACTTGTATCAATTTAGGCGGTGTTTCAGGTCTTATTCCGATCACTGGGGTGACACTTCCGTTTATCAGCTACGGAGGATCGTCCATCATTTTACTTAGCATCTGTATGGGCATGCTGCTGAATATCAGCATGTTTACTGAATATAAAGAGCGTTACAAAAAGAAAAAATCAATGAGCAAACCATCGGTTGAAAAAAATGGATTGCAGAAAACTTTGAATCTTTAGAAAACAAAAGTGTACAGTTTTCATTTCTTCCTTTATTATAGAGTACATATAAAATTTTAAGGGATATGGAGGAGTGAGAATGTCACAGAGAACAATTCAAAAGGTTCTAGTTGCAAACAGAGGGGAAATCGCTATCAGAGTCTTCAGGGCCTGTACGGAGCTCAACTTACGTACAGTGGCCATTTATTCCAAAGAAGACTCTGGCTCTTATCATCGCTATAAAGCAGATGAAGCATATCTAGTTGGAGAAGGAAAGAAACCGATTGATGCCTACCTTGATATCGAGGGGATCATCGAAATTGCAAAACGAAATGACGTGGATGCGATTCATCCAGGCTACGGATTTTTATCCGAAAACATTCATTTTGCAAGACGATGCGAAGAGGAAGGCATTCAATTTATCGGTCCAACTTCTCAGCATTTAGATATGTTTGGAGATAAAGTAAAGGCGAGAGAAGAAGCGAAAAAAGCTGGTATTCCAGTCATTCCAGGAAGTGACGGACCAGTTGATTCGGTCGAAGAAGTCGAAAAATTCGGTGAAGAATACGGTTACCCGTTTATTATTAAAGCTTCACTAGGCGGCGGCGGCCGTGGTATGCGGATTGTCAGATCAAAAGAAGAGCTGAAGGAAGCCTATGACCGTGCGAAGTCAGAGGCAAAAGCTGCTTTTGGAAATGACGAAGTATACGTTGAAAAGCTGATTGAGAATCCAAAACATATTGAAGTGCAGGTGATTGGTGACAATCACGGCAATATCATTCATTTATATGAGCGTGACTGCTCTGTTCAAAGGCGGCATCAAAAGGTCATTGAAGTGGCGCCAAGTGTGTCTCTAACAGATCAATTGCGTGAAGATATTTGCGAAGCAGCTGTTCAGCTGGCCCAGAATGTATCGTACATTAATGCTGGGACTGTAGAATTCCTTGTTGCAAATGGAGAGTTTTACTTTATTGAAGTTAATCCAAGGGTGCAGGTAGAACACACGATCACAGAAATGATCACAGGTGTCGATATCGTCCAAACCCAAATTCTTGTTGCAAAGGGGCATAACCTTCACAGCAAAGAAGTTGGTATTCCAAAGCAGGAAGATATCTTTACACACGGCTTTGCCATTCAATCAAGGGTCACAACAGAAGATCCGCTCAATGACTTTATGCCAGACACAGGAAAAATTATGGCCTACCGTTCAGGTGGGGGATTTGGTGTACGTCTTGATACAGGGAACAGTTTCCAAGGTGCGGTCATTACACCTTATTACGATTCACTATTGGTCAAGCTGTCCACATGGGCGCTCACATTTGATCAAGCGGCTGCTAAAATGGTCCGAAATTTACAAGAATTCAGGATTCGCGGGATTAAAACAAACATCCCATTTCTTGAAAACGTAGCTAAGCATGAGAAATTCTTAAAAGGAGAATATGATACATCGTTTATCGACTCAACGCCAGAGCTATTTAATTTCCCTAAGCAAAAAGACCGCGGAACGAAAATGTTAACTTATATTGGTAACGTTACCATTAATGGGTTCCCTGGTATTGCTGAGAAAAAGAAGCCTCATTTTGACAAGCCAGACGTACCGAAGCTTCCTCTCAATCAAGAGATCCCGTCTGGGACAAAACAATTGTTAGATACGCATGGACCTGAAGGACTTGCCAACTGGGTGAAAGAACAAAATAACGTCCTTTTAACTGATACAACCTTTAGAGATGCGCATCAGTCTCTGCTTGCGACACGCTTCAGAACTCATGATTTAAAGAAAGTTGCCCAGCCAACAGCAGGTTTATGGCCAGAGCTGTTTAGTATGGAAATGTGGGGCGGGGCTACATTTGATGTCGCGTACCGTTTCTTAAAAGAAGATCCGTGGGAACGATTGAAAGAGCTTCGTCAAGAAGTGCCAAACACACTGTTCCAAATGCTATTAAGATCATCAAACGCTGTCGGATATACAAACTATCCGGATAATGTGATCAAAGCATTTGTAAAAGAATCTGCCGAGGCAGGCATTGACGTGTTCCGTATTTTCGATAGCTTAAACTGGGTCAAAGGCATGACGCTTGCCATTGATTCTGTTCGGGAATCAGGCAAAGTGGCAGAGGCGGCCATTTGTTATACGGGGGACATCCTTGATCCGTCTCGTCCAAAATATGATCTTGGGTACTATGTATCTCTTGCGAAGGAGCTTGAATCTGCCGGCGCACATATTTTAGGTATTAAAGATATGGCGGGGTTATTAAAACCGCAGGCAGCCTATGAACTAGTCTCTGCTTTAAAAGATGAGCTTACAATCCCTATCCATCTTCATACGCATGACACGAGTGGAAATGGACTGTTCACCTACGCAAGAGCGATTGATGCGGGTGTTGATATTGTGGATGTTGCCGTCAGCTCTATGGCAGGACTCACATCGCAGCCAAGTGCAAGCTCACTTTATTATGCTTTAGATGGACATGAAAGAAAGCCAGACATGAATGTCCAATCTGTCGAACGCCTTTCTCAATACTGGGATTCCGTCAGAAAATACTATCATGAATTCGAAAGCGGCATGAATTCGCCTCATACAGAAATTTATGAGCATGAAATGCCTGGCGGTCAATATAGTAACTTGCAGCAGCAGGCGAAAGGTGTCGGTCTTGGTGAGCGCTGGAATGAAGTAAAGGAAATGTATAGACGTGTGAATGACATGTTTGGTGATATTGTAAAGGTAACACCATCTTCTAAAGTAGTTGGAGATATGGCACTTTATATGGTGCAAAATGATCTAACAGAAGAAGATGTCTATGAAAAAGGAGCAACATTAGACTTCCCGGATTCTGTTGTGGAATTATTTAAAGGCTATTTAGGCCAGCCGCATGGCGGATTCCCAGAAAAACTGCAAAAGCTGATTTTAAAAGGGGAAGAGCCTCTTACTGTCAGACCTGGTGAGAAGCTGAAGCCAGTGGACTTTGAAGACATTAAGAAGCAGTTCAAAGAATCTCATGACCTGACGTTAACAGAGCAAGACGCAATTGCGTATGCCTTATATCCAAAAGTCTTTTCTGAATTTGTCCAAACAGCAGAAAGCTATGGTGACATCTCTGTTCTTGATACACCAACGTTCTTCTACGGGATGAGACTTGGAGAAGAGATTGAGGTAGAAATCGAAAAAGGAAAAACCCTTATTGTCAAACTCGTATCAATTGGCGAACCGAATCCAGATGCCACAAGAGTTCTTTACTTTGAGTTAAATGGCCAGCCGCGTGAAGTGGTGATTAAGGATGAAAGCATCAAATCCTCCGTTCAAGAAAAATTGAAGGCGGACCGCTCGAATTCAAATCACATCGCCGCGTCGATGCCAGGCACTGTCATTAAAGTACTCGTGGAAAAAGGACAAAAAATTTCACAAGGCGAGCATTTGATGATCAACGAAGCCATGAAAATGGAAACGACTGTACAAGCCCCATTTTCTGCGGTCGTAGATGAAATACATGTGACAAATGGAGAACCGATTCAAACCGGTGATCTGCTCATTGTATTAAAGCCTGAATAAGAAGTGAGACACATCCACCGTGATGTGTCTTTTTTTTGAGCGCATTAAAATGTGCAGCAGCAAGTGAGAGTGATTACACTATAGAGTGAGGTGAAGAAGGTTGGACAAAACTGTTGTGATATGGTTTCGCCGGGATATGCGATTAGATGATCATATCGCCTTATCAAAAGCGATCACATATGCAAAAAAACACGAGTACAAATTATTTGCTCTTTATCATCTAGATCCATTCTTTACTGAAATGGACCTCGATTTAAACAACGAACATTTTTTCCAAAACGTGGCGCATTTCGTCAAGGAAGCAAGAGAATCTCAAATGTATGTTCACCTTCTCTATGGAGATGTCTTGCGTGCCTTTCAGCAAGTTATCGATCTGTATGACATCAAAGCTGTTTTTTTTAATGAAGATCAAGTGGGAATCGGACAAAGGCGTGACCATCACGTAACCGATTTTTTAGAAAAGAAGGGCATTCATGTGTCAAAATGGCAAGATACACACCTTCACGGGGCGCAAGATATTTTAAAAGCGGATGGCACTCATTATCAAGTGTTTACTCCATACTATCAATCATGGCGAAAGCAAGAGAAGCAGCCTGTGATAAAAGTTGACAAATCATTTCTCAGCAGCGCTCATACGATTTGTGATGAGTCACTTTCGCATGAAGGGAATGACAAACTACGCAGCATGATCAAGAAATGCTCAAGGAAATTTGATCAAATCGGCTCACACAAAGCGATGAACACGCTGCATGACTTTATCCAAAAAAGATTAACACGTTACCATGAAAAACGAGATATTCCATCTGTTTTTGGAACGAGCAAGCTGTCACGTTTCTTAAAAACAGGGACAATCTCAATCCGAACGATCTTCCATGCGGTTCAGGAGGAAGCGCTGTTTGAAGACGAGGGCAGAGAAACCTTTATCAAAGAGCTAGCATGGCGAGATTTTTACCATATGATTTATGCTCATTATCCAGAGATGAAAGAAAAAGAAATTAATTCGGCGTTTCAAGGGATGAAATGGAATGAAGATGAGATGCTGTTTAACGCATGGTGTAAAGGTGAAACAGGCTTTCCCCTCGTCGATGCAGGGATGCGGCAGTTAAATGAGGAAGGCTGGATGCATAACCGTTTAAGAATGGTCACCGCCTCATTTTTAACAAAGGACTATTTGATTGATTGGAGAAAGGGAGAAGCGTATTTTGCAAAAAAGCTTGTGGATTATGATGAGGCTTCGAATATCGGAGGATTTCAGTGGGCAGCTTCTGTTGGGACAGATGCCGTTCCATACTTCCGTATTTTTAACCCAACGACTCAGTCAAAGCGATTTGATCCGAGCGGGGAATATATTAGAAGATATGTACCAGAGCTTAAGCATGTCGATGAAAAATGGATTCATGAACCAAGTAAAATGCCGATCGATGAACAACTGAAATCGAGCTGTGTACTAGGGGATACATACCCGCTGCCAACAGTTGATCACGGGGAAAGACGCAAAAAAGCCATCTCGCTATTCGAAGAAGCAAAACAACAATAAAAAAATCCCCCTCTCGGCATGAAAGGGGGATGTAAATCTTATTTAAATGGCTCTTTGCTTTCATATTTAAACCGGGCAATAAGTAAGCAGAAGTAGCATAGTACCCCAAACAAACAAGAAATAAAGAATGAATGAGCCAGCGCGTAACCAAGTGCAAGCTGAGAATAAACAGACAGCACACCTGAAATGGCTTGAAGTGTAATCAGAATGGCTGAGATGATCCATCCATAATACAGCTGCTTCTGTTCTTTATAATGTTTCATGGCATGGAACATAGCGACAAATATCCAGACGAATAAAAGAAGTGCTGCTGCTCGGTGAGACATTTGAACCCACTGATTAAAATAAGTTGGAAGCGCACCGTCTTTTGAACAAAACGGGAAGACAGAGCAGGCAAGGCTTGACTTTGTATGTCTCACATAAGCACCCGTATAGACAACGATATACGTATACGTGATCAACCCATAAATATGGAACTGCATCTTTTTGCCGATATGAAGCGGCTTCACAAGCTTTGTTTCAGATCTGGTTGCTTCAAAGACAAGAAGGGCAAGCAGTAATACTGAAGCAAACGAAATGAGTGAAATACCGAAGTGCAGTGCCATCACAAGTGCGTTAGAACCAAATACGACGGCAAGAGCTCCTAAAAGCGCTTGAAGCACTAAGAATATAATGGACATGATGACCAAAAATTTGGTTTCACGGAATACTGGACTAATTTTTTTCCAGCATAAGACCGCTAGTGCCAGAACAAGAATGGTGGAAACCCCTGTTGACATGCGGTGACTCCATTCGATGATGGAAGCGGGGTTCATTTCAGGAAAGAAACGACCATGGCAAAGGGGCCACTGTCTACCGCAGCCAAGACCCGAACCGGTTTTCGTAACAAGCGCACCGCCAATCAGTACGATCAGCATCACAAACGTTGTGATCACGCTTAATAGCCTTAAAGCAAATTTCATCAAATTATTTCACCTTCTCTAAAAACTTCTGATGTAAATGAAAACCTCACATGCTCTCAAGTTTAAGCCAAATGCGTGTTCTGTTGCAATTCATAATGACCAAAGTTCACAAAAAAATGATATGTTAGTTCACAAAGTTTACAGATTTAGAGTGCTTGATCTTTCTTTGACAGTCTGATAGAAATAGAGGAGAGAATATTTCATTTTGCACCGCCTTCTGAAACACACATATATCCTAATAAATTCACGAAAAGTTCACAAATAACTTCAAGTTTGTCGTTTATTATTTAATAGGATGTTTTTTACAGCTGTTTATCTTGTATGATAGAGTTGTAATGATTTTACGTGTCATTCGTTCGTTTGAAGGTTTGGGCAAGGGAGGTTATACACATTGGCAAATTCCAAAACAGCCGCGGAAGCAGCTATTCATGGACAAATAGAAGAAACAACAGCGTGGAAAGATTTTCTTGCTCTGATTAAAATGGGCATCGTCAATTCCAATTTCATTACGACATTTACTGGAATGTGGCTTGCTTTTTATTTTACAGGTATGAGTTTTCTTGGAAATCTTGATATTGTGCTGTTAACAATGATTGGTTCTTCTCTTATTATTGCCGGTTCATGCGCGATTAATAATGCGTTTGACCGTGATATTGATATATTAATGGAAAGAACAAAAACAAGACCGACGGTTACAGGTAAAATTCAGCCGGGGCAAGCGTATGCATTTGGCATTCTGCTTGTTGTATTAGGACTCATTATGCTTCTGATGACAACCATTACATCAGCAGTGATTGGATTTATTGGGGTCTTTACTTATGCGGTTCTTTACACCATGTGGTCTAAACGCCATTACACCATCAATACAGTTATCGGAAGTGTATCTGGCGCGGTTCCGCCATTAATCGGCTGGACAGCTGTCACAGGTACAATTGACACAACGGCTTGGGTTTTGTTTATGATTCTGTTCATTTGGCAAATCCCGCACTTCCTATCACTTGCGATTAAGAAAACAGAAGATTACCGTAAGGCGGGCATTCCAATGCTGCCAGTTGTTTACGGCTTTGAAGTCACAAAACGCCAAATCATCATTTGGACAGCATGTCTTCTTCCACTTCCATTTTTCTTAGGTGGATTAGGATGGCCGATTGTCGCACTTGGTACACTGCTTAATATTGGATGGCTTGTTATTGGCCTTATGGGCTTTAAAATGAAAGACGTCATGAAGTGGTCAACGCTCATGTTCGTTTATTCATTAAACTACTTAACCATCTTTTTCGTAGCGATGATTATTATTACACTATTCTAGAGTGAAATACACTTTGATCACATCAAAACAATGGCTATATCTTATAACACAACATTTTCTAACAACTATGAAAGCCGCCTGATATTCAGTTCTATTTAGGCGGCTTTCTGTTTATACATAGATGGTATTTTGAGTAAAAACATCATTTTTTTATGAAAAGAGGAAATGTAAGTGCTTTTATAAGAGGCGGGGGTTATAGATGGGTGAGAAGTGATTTTATAAATAAGAGGTAAAAAGCGAAAGGCAAAGGAGATCAAGCAAAAGGGGTTGGGACAAATTATGATAAGAAAATGGCGTGTTTATTCACTGTTTCTCTTACTGACGCTCGTTTTGGCGGGCTGTGGTGAACCATACTTATCAACACTCAAGCCAGTTGGGGAAGTAGCAGATAAACAGTTTTTCCTAACGGTACTGAGTACACTTATTATGGTTCTTGTCGTCATTGTTGTATCGATCATTTTCTTTTACGTCATCATTAAATTCAAACGTTCTAAAGTGGGAGAAGATACGATTCCAAAGCAAGTGGAAGGAAACCGCAACTTGGAAATCACATGGACAGCGATTCCGATTCTTCTACTTATTATTCTCGTTGTACCTGTTGTGGCATACACGCTTGAACTAGGGGATACAAGCGCTATGGATAAGAAAAAACGAGATCCTGAAAAGACACTTGTTGTGAATGTAAGGGCCAGCTTATATTGGTGGGAATTTGAATACCCTGATTATGGGATTGTCACAAGTCAGGAATTGATCGTACCAACAGATCAAAAGGTGTACTTTAAGCTAAAAGCATCCGATGTCAAACACTCATTCTGGGTTCCATCGGCTGGCGGTAAAATTGATACAAACACAGATAATGAGAACAAATTTTATTTAATCTTTGACTCGAAACGAACGAAAGATGCAGGGGAATATTTCTACGGGAAATGTGCGGAGCTTTGCGGACCGTCACATGCTTTAATGGACTTTAAAGTTAAAACGCTTTCTCAAGATGAGTTCTTAGGATGGACGAAAAAAATGGCTGATTACAAGAAGCCTGAATCCACAAAAGATCTCGCTTTAGAGGGTGAAAAGCTATTTAAAGAGAAAAACTGTTTAAGCTGTCACGCAGTAGAGCCTGGTGACGAACGGCCGGAAGCAGCAAGGACAGCACCAAACCTTGCGACCTTCGGAGAGCGGACGAAAGTAGCTGGAATCAAAGACATGAACAAAGAAAATGTGAAAGCATGGCTGAAAGATCCAGAAAGCTTTAAACCAGGTAATAAGATGACAGGAACGTACCCTAAATTAAATGACTCAGAAGCAGATGCACTTTACGAGTATTTAAAAGGTCTTAAAGTCGAGTAACAACTAGAAGCAGATATGCAAGAGGGTATGTGATCGATGTGAAGTTTTTGTTAAGAGCTCCCGAATATGTCTCTACAACCGAGAAGTCGTCATCTGTCAGACATAGTCTGTTTAAAGGATCGTGAAGAAAGACATCTATATGAAAAGGGGCAAATGGGAGATAAGAGGGGGATTTCATGGTGAGTACAATAGCTAAAAAGCGGGGGTTTGGCGCTGTCTTATGGGATTACTTGACAACGGTTGACCACAAAAAAATTGCCATATTATATTTAGTGGCAGGGGGATTTTTCTTTTTGGTTGGCGGAATCGAAGCGATGTTTATCCGTATTCAGCTAGCCATCCCTGAAAGTGATTTTGTCAGTGCAGGGGTTTACAATGAAATCATGACGATGCATGGAACGACAATGATTTTCCTTGCAGCTATGCCGCTTTTATTTGCATTAATGAATGCGGTTGTACCAATTCAAATTGGTGCACGTGACGTAGCATTTCCGTTTGTGAATTCACTTGGTTTTTGGTTATTCTTTTTCGGAGGAATTTTCTTAAACCTTGGATGGTTTATGGGCGGAGCACCTGATGCAGGCTGGACTGCATACGCTTCGCTCACGCTGAATTCTGAAGGGCATGGAATGGATTTCTATATTTTAGGTTTGCAGATTGCGGGTATTGGTACGCTGATTGCCGGGATTAACTTTCTTGCAACGATTATTAATATGAGAGCGCCTGGTATGACGTATATGAGAATGCCGCTCTTTACTTGGACGACATTTGTCGCTTCCGCACTTATTTTATTCGCATTCCCGCCGCTGACAGCAGGGCTTGCGATGCTGATGCTTGATAGAATGTTTGACACGAGCTTTTTCAATCCAGAGCTTGGAGGAAATACAATCATCTGGGAGCATTTGTTCTGGATTTTCGGACACCCGGAAGTATATATCTTGATCCTGCCGGCATTTGGAATCTTCTCTGAGATCATTCCTGTGTTTGCAAGAAAAAGACTGTTTGGCTACTCGTCCATGGTGTTCGCTACTGTATTGATTGGTTTCCTTGGATTCATGGTGTGGGCGCATCACATGTTCACAACAGGGCTTGGACCTATCGCCAATGCGATCTTTGCCGTAGCGACCATGGCAATTGCGGTGCCAACAGGAATTAAAGTGTTCAACTGGCTGCTCACGATATGGGGCGGTAATGTGAAGTTTACAACGCCGATGCTTTATTCTGTTGCCTTTATTCCGTCGTTCTTACTTGGCGGGGTAACCGGGGTCATGCTTGCGGCAGCTGCAGCAGATTATCAGTTCCATGATACGTATTTTGTTGTGGCGCATTTCCATTACGTCATTATCGGCGGGGTTGTATTCGGTATTCTAGCAGGTGTGCATTACTGGTGGCCGAAGATGTTTGGAAAGATACTGAATGAGAAACTTGGAAAAATTGGCTTTGTGCTGTTTTTCATCGGTTTCCACTTAACTTTCTTTATCCAGCATTTTCTCGGTCTATGGGGCATGCCGCGCCGGGTCTTTACGTTCCTGCCAGGTCAGGGTCTCGAGCTTGGGAACTTGATCAGTACGATTGGGGCACTGTTTATGTTTGTAGCTGTTGTGATCATGCTGATTAATATCATCTGGACAACAGCAAAAGGGGAGCGTGTATCGAGCGATCCTTGGGGAGATGGAAGAACACTTGAATGGGCAGTGTCTTCGCCTCCGCCAGAATACAACTTTAAACAGCTTCCGCTTGTGAGAGGACTAGATCCATTATGGATTGAAAAAATGGATGGTAAAAAAGGAATGACAGCATCTGAACCGCTCGATGATATTCACATGCCGAATAATTCCATTTTGCCTGTCATTATCTCATTCGGTCTATTTGTGTCAGCGTTTGGTTTCATGTATCGTCAAGAGCACGACTGGGGGCTTCCAGTGATCTTCATTGGTCTTGGTATTACGTTTGCGACCATGCTCGTTAGGTCTCTGAAAGATGATCATGGATACCATATTCACAAAGAAGATTTGACCGACGACGATGATAAAGGGGTGAAAGCATAATGGAACCACAAAAAATGACGGCGGAAACCTTTCCGGCTTCTCCTGAGAAAGCCACGTTAGAAGGGAAGAATAAGTTTGTCGGGTTCTGGCTGTTTCTTGGAGGAGAAACCGTTCTGTTTGCATCGCTTTTCGCCACGTATTTGGCACTGAAAAACTCAAATGCAGGCGGAGCAAAAACAACTGATATGTTTGACCTCACACTTGTCTTTATTGCCACAATGCTTCTATTAACGAGCAGTTTAACGAGTGTGTATGCCATGTATCATATGAAAAACTTTGCCTTTAAAAAGATGCAGCTTTGGCTTGGTATCACGGTCCTTTTAGGTGCTGGATTTTTAGGGGTTGAGATTTATGAGTTTTATCACTACGTGCATGCGTATGAATTTACGATTACCAGCTCAGCTCTTGGTTCTTCCTTCTATACACTTGTAGGAACTCATGGAGCTCACGTCGCCTTCGGACTTTGCTGGATTACCGCTCTCATGATTCGAAATATGAGACGCGGACTCGATTTATACAATGCACCGAAATATTATGTGGCAAGTCTCTATTGGCACTTCATTGATGTTGTGTGGGTCTTCATCTTTACCGTTGTATATTTAATGGGAATGGTGGGATAAGAATGGGAAATAAAAACACAAATCAGTCCAAAGTCGACCTTGTATATCGTAAAAAGAAAAATGCCGAAGAAATGAAGCATCAGCTCATTTCTTTCGGCTTGATGATTGGATTAACATTTGTTGCGTTTTTAACGATCGCCTCAGAAGACGTTGGAAATTGGTTCGCTGTACCGTTTATTTTACTGCTTGCAGGCATTCAGGTGGCTTTTCAGCTTTATTATTTTATGCACATGAACCAAAAAGGGCATGAAACACCCGCCTTGTTTCTATACTCAGGTGTGTTTGTTGCGTTTATTACCGTATTAGCCTTTTTGACCATTATATGGTGGTAAACCCGCTTTGCCCTTGAAGGAGGCGCAGCAATGGAGAACTTAGAAATATTCGGATTTCGGGCATTATGGAGCCCTTATTATTTGACTTGTATTGTGATAGCAGCTGCTCTTTATCTGTTTCTTGTGACAAAGGGGAAGCACCGTGCGACGGTGAAAGAGAAAACGTTATTTCTGACGGGGCTTGTTCTGTTATATGCTGTGAAAGGGAGCCCAATTGATTTAATGGGGCATATTATGTTTAGTGCACATATGGCGCAAATGGCGGTGCTCTATTTAGTCATCCCGCCTCTCCTTATTACAGGATTGCCTGCAGCCATCTGGGAGCGGATCATTCAAACACCAGGTATTCAAGCCGTTTTCCGTTTGTTTTCCAAGCCTTTAATTGCACTGCTTGGGTTTAACGGCTTGTTTTCGCTGTATCACATTCCACTTGTGTTTGATTTTGTGAAAACAGATCCGTTTTACCATGCATTGATGACGGTTGTTATTTTTATCGCTGCCTTTTTCATGTGGTGGCCGCTTGTCCATAAAGTTCAAAGTCTGCCGCAGATCACAGGCATTTTGAAGCTTGGATATATCATGGCAGACGGGATATTGATGACTCCGGCCTGTGCACTCATCATGTTTAGTGAGGCGCCGATCTATGCAACCTATTCTGATGCAGGTGCATGGATACAAGCACTGCATTTATGTGTGCCAAGTGATATGCTTGCAGGCCTTGCTCTCACTGGTCCTGAAATGTTCCACACCTTGCCGCTGCTAGAGGATCAGCAGCTAGGTGCCATTTTGATGAAAATTATTCAGGAGATTGTGTACGGCTCTATTCTTGCTGTTGTCTTCTTTGACTGGGCAAGAAAAGAAAGAGCGAAAGATGCCGTACCAGATGCGCTTATTCCGAAATATGAATAAAAAAAGCACAGCCGACTGGCTGTGCTTTCATCTTAGAAAAAGGGCTAAAAGATCATTTTAGCCTTGTTTTATGCTTCAGCCGTCATGGCTTCTAGTTTTTCCTTCAGCTGTGCGAGTGTTTTTTTGCTTGATTGGATGAGAGACTTAGGGAATTCTTCGCCTTCGCCATATTCAACGCCATGTGGATAATAATGTTTTCCAAGTAATGGTGTTAGAAGCTGGATGTGTGCCTTTTTGGAACCGACATCTCCTTCAGTGGCGTAGCCGGAAATTCGTAAATAAAAGGTTCCCTCTACCATGCTGTACTTTCTGTCGTACGTCACACGCTCATAATCCCATTGATCGGCTCGTACAAATCCTTCACTTTCCATAATGAAATCTAATTTATTTAAGTCAGCTGATACATCTTCAATCCCCGTACCTTCAAACTTCACCCAAAACCCCTCCTTATAAAATTTCCCTTTACTGACAATCATAGTATGAAAGCGTTAAACTTTCAACTGTGAAAGGTATGTTCTTTTATAAGCTGGTTACAGTAATAAAGAAAATAACGGATGGAGGAATCAACGTGAAAACGAAAAAAATCAAAGATATTATGACAAAAAAAGTAGTGACATGTCAGCAAGATGACAATACGTATGAAGCAGCAGTCAAAATGAGAGATGCTGACATCGGTGCCATTCCAGTAGTTGACGGAGATCAGCTCGTTGGAATAGTGACAGACCGTGACCTTGTGCTTAGAGGCATTGCAGAAAAAAAGCCAAATTCACAGGAAGTGGGCTCGCTGATGACAAAGGAAGTACTAACAGCTGAAGAAGATGCAACGCTTGAAGAAATTGTCCGGCTCATGTCAGAGCATCAGCTCCGCCGCATTCCCGTTGTGAAAAACGGTGCATTAACAGGGATTGTCGCTCTTGGAGATTTATCAGTCGAAGATTTATCAAATGATCGCGCGGGAGATGCACTGACAGAAATCTCTCAACAGGATCAAGATCATGGACAAGGATTTCTTCATTAAGAGGGGCATATTTTAAATTCGTGTTAAATAGGCTGTATTGTCGTTGATAAATGGAGCAAGTTTTGTTTAAATGACAGTAGAAGGTACTTTTTGTACCTTGCCAATTTAACGGAGGTGTTTATTTGAAAACTGTGCTCAAAACACTCCTCATCCTCCTGATTATATCTGGAACGTACGTTCTGTTTATTCAATATGGATCTTCACCAGAAAAAGAAAACAGCAATGAACCGAAGGTGTCTAATGAAGAAACATCTAGCGATAAGCCGATCAATATCCCAAAGAAGGGGCTCATGTCCTTTATGGGGAAATCTTCAAACGAAGTGCTTAAACAGCTGGGAGAACCAGATCGCATTGATCCTTCCGCATATGATTATGACTGGTGGATTTACAACCAATCGAAGAAGCACTATATTCAAGTAGGGGTAAAGGATAGTAAAGTGGTGACCTTGTTTGCAACAGGAGACGGACTGAATGTTGAACCATTTAAAATCGGTCAAGCCACAAGTGAAGTATTTAAGAAAACACAAATTGCACCTTACATTCATGTAGAGGATGAACAAAATTCATACCGCTTTGAATTCTCAGAAGATGATATGAATACAAGACCCACTGTGAAAGTGGGAGATGATGTGTATGTTCAGCTTTACATGGATAAGTTTGAAAGCACCCTTTCAAGTATCAGGGCCTTCAACGCAGATACATTTGTGAAACAAAAGCCATATGAGGTCGTCTACCGAGGTCAATTGGTAGAACCTGAGCCAATATCGGGCGAAAAGTGGAAAGATATCGAAACATCCAGTCAAAAACAAATTTTTGATATGACCAATATTATCCGCCATAAGTACAACCTGCCGATCTTAAAGTGGGATGATGAAACCTCTGAAGTGGCCTTTATGCATAGTGAGGACATGAAAGAGAATCATTATTTCTCCCATGAATCTAAAAAATACGGTACGCTGAAAGACCGGTTAGAAAGAGGCGAGGTGGGCTTTCAGCTCGCAGGTGAAAACATTGCCTATAACTATGTCGATGGACCTGCAGCGGTAGAGGGCTGGCTCAATAGTGAAGGCCACAGGAAGGCGTTATTAAATAAAGATTACACGCACCTTGGCGTAGGGGTGAAAGAAAAATATTACACCCAGAATTTCATCAAGAAATCATCTTAAACGAAAGCAGCTGCATAAGTCGCAGCTGTTTTTTGATGATTAAAAAGAGGCTCACCAAAATAGATGCTGGTGTATATAGTATAGTAGGCATTTGTATGGGGGGTGAGGATATGACAAACAAGCAAAAACAAACATCCATTGATGAATTTAAACAATTCGTCAGACGCCATCCGAAGTTAATTCAAGAAGTGCAAACGCAAGAAAAAAGCTGGCAAAGTGTCTACGAGAATTGGGTCATGTTTGGTGAGGAAGATGAGATGTGGTCACCTTACCGGCAATCGAAATCTGAAGACGCTAAAGAAGAAAAAGCCTCTAAGCCAAGTGAAGCAGGAAAAGCAGATTTTATGTCTAAAATGGTTTCTGCTGTGAAAAAAATGGACGCTGATCAAATGAATGAACAGATTAACAAAATGAGCCAGTCTATTTCCTCTTTACAAAGCTTACTCGGCCAATTTTCATCCAATGGTTCAAAGAAAGGTTCATCTGGAGGCAGTCAGCACCCATTCTCCTTCAGGAAAGATTAAGTGAAAGGGGATGCTTCTGGTGCGAAAAGAAGTACAGGAATTTGTCATGGCCGAAGAGGATCGAATCAAATTCATAAGGCAGCGTCCTCTCTGGTACAGACAGCTGACGCGACATCCTGAAAATCTATCGTCCTTTGAATTAGATAAAATGAACTTTTACGAAAAAACCATTCCTCATCGTGTAAGTCAGTTGAGCAATAGCGTCCAAATGGCTGAAATGATGATTCAAATGTTCCAAGCAATGCGCAATCAAAATGGAGCCGGTTGAGGCTTTTTTGAGTTGATTAAGATGTCTATTTCCTGAGCATCCTATAAAAGTAGATGAAAGGAGAATCAGATGATGAAATGGATGCTGTCAATAGGCGCATTGCTTTTTCTTGTTACCGGGTGTCAAAGTCAACATGGAGAAGAGCAAGTGATCAAGCAAGACCCAGCATTACCAGTCATGCAGCAAGCCAAAAGCGAAATGAAGCAGCAAGGCTTTTTGAAATACAAAGTGCAGGGATCGTCGGTCTATATAGAAAGTACACTTCAAGATTTTCATCTTCAGCCAGAGCGTCTAAAAAAGAACGAGAAGGCGGGATATTTCACAGTGTATGTAGACGGGAAACGTGCAGGGAATGAGTATACTGCGGCATTTGTGGTCAAGCACCTTTCAAAAGGAAAGCATAAAATGACCGTTGTGCTGAATTCTCGTCATCCAGAATATAAACAGAAAAGAGAAACATGGGATGTATTTGTCACGTAAAAGCATTTTCTGATCCATAGGTTTCGTGGTAAACTATGAATTGGAGGTGCAACATTTATGTATGCGACAATCGAATCTGTGGAGCTCCAAGAGGAAGCAAATCAATTGGCTGCATGATTCTTCAGTCGGAGGAGGCTGAACATTACCGCAACTGCTTTAAGCGTCTCCAGCAAGACGAAGAAGCCCAACAAATTATTGCCCATTTTACAAAAGTAAAAGAGCAATATGAGGATGTGCAGCGGTTCGGCAAATACCATCCGGACTATAGAACGATCTCAAAGGAAATGCGTGAGGTCAAAAGAAAGCTAGATCTTCACGATACAGTGGTTGATTTCAAAAAAGCAGAAACAGCGATTCAATCCATCTTAGATGAGATTAGTATTGAAATCGGTCAAGCTGTATCAGCATATATTAAAGTTCCAACAGGGAACCCATATTTTGATGGTCTATCATCATGCGGCGGTGGCTGTGGATCAGGTGGCAGCTGCGGCTGTAAAGTATCTTGACGAGACTTGAATGTCTCGTCTTTTACATAATGAATGAAAAGAATTGAAAAGCGGCAGGTGAAAAGATGGAAACCAAACGTCAAGGGATGGTCGTCTGGCTGCATTCGTTAAAGCAGTCAAAAGCGCTAAGAAAATTCGGGAATGTTCACTATATTTCAAGGAAAATGAAATATGCGGTGATCTATTGTGATATGAATGATCTTGAGCGCCATATGGCTAAGCTCAGCTCGTTACCATTTGTGAAACGTGTTGAGCCTTCATATAAACCTTTTATTAAATTAGAGTACGAATCCAAATTGGACAAAGCAAAAGAGTATGATTATAAGGTGGGCTTTTAAAGACACAAAAAAATCCCCGCGGCATCACCCGCGGGGTCCTTCTATTCTTAATGATTCATTAAGGAGAAGGCAAAGGGAGAGGAGAAACCGGAGGAAGAACTTATGGGGAAACGTAAGTCTTCTCCGCGGTTGGCAACAGCACCACATCAGATGCTGTTATAAGTAGTATGACCCCGGATTTCTTGATCTATACATAGAAAATGAATGAAAATCCGCGCATTGTTCCTTGAGGAGTGATGTGGTAAGATAATGTTGAATTTTTTGTCATCAACAATGACCAATAGAAGCAAGCAGAAAAAGTGGTGGAAAAATGAGAGTCATCTCTGGAACGAGAAAAGGCCGCACACTTAAAGCGGTACCAGGTCAATCAACAAGACCGACGACAGATAAAGTAAAAGAATCGATATTTAATATGATCGGCCCGTATTTCGATGGCGGATGGGCCCTTGATTTATTTGCAGGAAGCGGTGGTTTAGGAATTGAAGCGCTTTCTAGAGGATTCGATCATTGCATATTTGTTGATCGAGATATGAAGGCGATTCAGACGATTAAAGGCAACCTGAATCAATTGTCGCTAATGGATCAAAGTGAAGTGTTTCGAAATGAAGCAAAGCGTGCACTCGCAGCTGTTGTGAAACGAGAGGAATCCTTTCAAGCCATTTTCCTTGATCCGCCCTATAAAGATCAACAGCTAAAAGCACTTCTTGAAATGATTGACGAGCACGCCTTGTTAACAGATGACGGCGTGATCGTGTGTGAGCACGACAAAGATGTGAAGCTGCCAGAAGAAGCAGGACAACTTCACATCACAAGACAGGAACTGTACGGATTGACTGGTATTACGATCTATAGAAAGCGGGGGAATTAATATGGGGAACATAGCCGTTTGTCCGGGCAGCTTCGATCCAGTCACATTGGGGCATTTGGATATCATCAAAAGAGGTGCAAAGATTTTTGATGAAGTGTATGTATGTGTATTAAATAATTCATCTAAAAAACCGTTATTTACTGTTGAAGAACGGTGTGAACTTATTCGCCAAGCGACGAAGGAGCTGCCAAATATCAAAGTTGAATCCTTTCACGGCCTGCTCGTTGATTACGCAAAACAAAAAGAGGCCAAAGTTATTTTACGCGGACTAAGGGCTGTGACGGACTTTGAGTATGAGATGCAAGGCACCTCAATGAACAAGGTGTTAGACGATGAAATTGAAACGTTTTTTATGATGACCAACAATCAATATTCCTTCTTAAGCTCCAGCATTGTCAAAGAAGTAGCGAAATATCATGGGGCAGTCAAAGATCTTGTACCAAAAGAGGTAGAAGCAGCGCTGAAGGAAAAATTTAATGGATGAGTGCACCCAGCACTCATCCATTTTTTAATTTCCGATAGTATAGCGCGATATACACAATTAAGCTGCAAAGTGTGATTAAGGGACCAGCTGTCACAAGTTGATTCCAAAGCACGCTGCTGAACATGACGACCTGCTGGCCTGCATCAAAGGCACCCGCCGGGAGAGCGATGTCTGATCGAGAGACATAAAGAGGCTTGAATAATAAAAAGGCAAAAACAGCTGCATAAATCCCGTGAAGCAAACGGGCGAAGAAAAATGGTTTAAAGCGGATATCGGTTGCCGCTAGAATGCCGGCGACTTGGGCTTGAACAGAAAACCCGCTGAATCCTAAAATAAAGCTGACCACAATGGTTTTAGCGAGAAGGGTGACTTCCTGTGCCCCCGTCATCTGGCTTCCTAATGTGATTTCAAATAAACCAGCAATCATGGCAAGGTCTAATTCTGGCGGAAGGTGCATCGTTTGCAGCATATATCCGAGCCCTATGGATAAAAGGTCTGTCACATGGACAACTGACAGCATTTTGCTAAACACAGAAAATAAGATAATAAAGCCGCCAATCATAAAGAGTGTTTGGACTGATGACATGACTGCATCACTTAAAATTTGGCCGAGCGGTCTTTTCTCTGCGAGTCTTGCTGTATGAAGAGCATTGAATGCCTCTTTAAACGGCGGGAATAAAAATTTCTTGCCGCTTCTTAGATGCGCATCATGCCTCGCTTTATATCCCCGCATCGTCACACCAACAGCAAGGTTCCCTAAATAATGTGCGCTTGCCAATACAATGCCTAGAGCTGGGTGATGAAAAAAACCAACAGCCACCGCACCGAAAATAAACAATGGATTCGATGAATTTGTAAAGGAAACGAGACGCTCTGCTTCGATCCGCGTCAGCTGCCTTTCCTGCCTCAGTCTTGTCGTTAATTTCGCACCGGAAGGAAACCCTGAAGCCATTCCCATTGCTAGGACAAATCCGCCTACACCTGGCACCCGGAAGATGGGGCGCATAAATGGCTCTAATAATACTCCGACAAATCTGACAATCCCAAAACTAATTAATAGCTCGGACAAAATAAAAAAAGGAAGCAATGATGGAAACACAACCTCCCACCACATTGCAAGTCCATTTTTCGACGCTTGCAAAGAGGCTTGTGGGTGTGTAATCACAGTGGCTGTTAAAAAAATAAAAAAAGCAGCGATGAACAGAGTGTTCCATTTTTTCATGGAGATTTCGCCCCTTGCCGTTATGATCTATTGGCGAGCTCGTGATAAGAAATTTGCCGAGCCTGTCTTCTATTACTATACGAGCAGTAGGGGCATGTTTAGACCTATAGATTCGTATATATGCATAGAAAGAGGAGGGTGGATTTTCATGAAGCGACCGATCATCGGGCTTGCATTAGGCTCCGGGGGTGCGAGGGGAATGGCGCATATCGGGGTTTTGTCTAGTCTTGAGAAGCAAGGGATACAGGTAGATATGATCGCAGGAAGCAGTATTGGCGCACTTGTTGGGAGCTTTTATGCGGCAGGACAAGACGTAGAAAAAATGAAAAAACTTGCACTTGTCTTCAGAAGAAAGTATTATGCTGACTATACACTGCCAAAAATCGGTCTTTTAAAAGGAAATCGAATTTTGCAGCTGATTCACACGTTTACATATGGGAAAACATTCGAAGAATTAAGAATGCCCCTTGCGGTGGTCGCCTGTGACCTCGAAACAGGGGAAAAGGTTGTGTTTAAAGAAGGGTCTGTCTCACAAGCAGTCAGAGCAAGCATCAGCATTCCAGGCGTGTTTGTTCCTCACGAAATGGGCGGCAGACAGCTAGTGGATGGAGCGGTTGTTGACCGCATTCCTGTGTCTGTGTTAAAAGAAATGGGCGCAGACCTTATTATCGCCTCTGATGTATCAAGGGTGAAAAAAACAGAAAAGGCGACGAGATTATCGGATGTGATTATGCAAAGTTTGGACATCCTTCAAAATGAATTGGTCCGTCATCAAACCATTCATGCAGATCTCATGATTCGGCCGAGGCTTGAAACATTTAGCTCTAGTTCGTTCACACAGGTTCAGGAGATGATTGAAGCTGGGGAACTCGCCGCAGACCAATTAACAGGTAAACTGAAAGATGTCATTGATAAATGGGAGTGTTAATCGAATGAAAAAATTGAATATTCGCTGGCTCAGCTTTTTTGTCGTTGTTCTTGTCTTATTTGGCTTAACTTTTGTCAAACTGCCGTATTACGTGACAAAGCCGGGTGATGCAACAGAGATTGCCCCCCACATTCAAGTGGACGGTGGATACGGTGAGAAGGGCAGCTTCTCTCTTATGACGATTAAAGTAGGTCCAGCCAATCCGTATACGTATTTGCTTGCGAAAATGAATAAATATGACGAGATCGTCCCAGAAGAAAATATTAAAGCGGACGGAGAGTCGGATGAAGATTATATGAAAAGACAGCTTCAGCTGATGAAAAGCTCTCAAGAGAATGCCATGATTGCAGCGTATACAAAAGCAGGCAAAAAAGTAGATTATACGTTTAATGGGGTATATGCGAGCTACGTCATGAAAGGCATGCCTGCTTACGGTAAAATTGAAGTGGGCGACCGGATTAAAAGCGTTGATGGTAAGACGTATGATTCTGCTGATAAAATGGTTTCGTATATCAGCCGTCAAAAAGCTGGTACATCTGTCCGTTTTGTCCTTGAACGAAACGGCAAGGATATCACGCAGCAAGTGAAGTTAAAACCTTTTAAAGAAGAGCCGAATCGAGTTGGAATTGGCGTATCATTATTTACAGACCGAAATGTGAAAGTCTCGCCTTCTATTAAGGTGGATATTGAGAATATAGGCGGCCCGTCGGCAGGTTTAATGATGTCACTTGAAATTTATAACCAGCTAACAAAAGAAGACGAAACTCATGGCTATGCGATTGCAGGGACCGGAACGATTGACGCAGATGGCACGGTCGGGCCAATTGGCGGCATTGATCAAAAGGTCGTTGCAGCAGATAAAGCAGGAAAAGATATCTTCTTTGCACCAAACGATAAAGGTGATCCAAATTCCGACTACAAAAATGCAGTGAAAACAGCGAAAGATATTAAAAGTGATATGAAAATCGTTCCTGTAGACACAATGCAGGACGCACTGAACTATTTAAACAAGTTAAAAGAGAAAGCATCTTAACTAAAAAAAGAGCAGCCTTCATCAAAGGCTGCTCTTTTTATCAAGATTGGAAGAGACCAGTCTCTTCATCATAGCGGATCGGTGAGGTTTTAAATTCTGCTTCTGTTAGCTTTGTTTGCATTGGTTCGCTGAGGGGAAGGCTGAAGACGCGGGAAGCACGAATGTCAAGATCAAGGGCAGGGTGTGAAAAGGAAGACAGCTTGCTGATGAGCGGTACGTCCAATTCTTTTTTGACAAGTGATAAGTATTGCTGTCCTTTCTTTGACATACCAAGTAAACGAATGTATGGCGTGTGTTTCTCGTTTAGCAGCTCATGCATCACAGTTTTCTTTACCCTCATTAAAAGGTGCGTATTCATCCGCTGCAGCCTTGTCCACGTATATCGTTTTGTTTTCAAAAGTGATAGATATTCCTCGTAGGAGGACGCATGCGTGATCGCCTTTTGCATGCGGTGTTCGATGCCTTCTTCAATTTCATAGATGCCTTCTAATTCTGCTGTATCCATTGTGTGAAACACATGTTTTAAGAAGCTGAAATAGTCTTCTTGTGTATGTAAAAGATCATAAGAAGAATAATAGTCATGTAATTGCTTAAGCGAAGCTTCCGGAAGATAAGAGGCGACAGTTTCAAATGACCCATTCTCTTTTAACGCTTTTCGGATGCTTGTTGCGCTTGCGATTTTCTGATGTTTAGGAAGCTCTTGATCATGATAACCTGATGCAATTCTTTGAGAGGTAAAGGGCTCTATGTGAGGAGATCTCTCTAAGATCGCTTTGACATAATGGAAGCCTAAAATGTTATTGGGCTTAGACAGATCCAGTAAGTGTTTAGGATCAATGATCTCTTGAAACGCAGCGGCAGAGGCGGCTGGATAACTAAGTCCTTCTTTGACCTTTGCTTTTGTGAAAAGATCAATTTCTTCTTTTTTCTCATGCCAAGCGTGAGCTGTTCGTTCAAATGCTTTGATATCTCCATCCTCGCTTCCGAAAAAAAGGGAGCGGCATTTTAAAGCGTCTAAAATGGACACAGCGCCGTTTGCAAAGGTTTCTGCCTTTTGCACTGCATAGATGTATGGAAGCTCACATACGATGTCTACACCGTTTTGTAATGCCATTTTAGTACGTGCCCATTTGGAGACGATGGCAGGCTCTCCGCGCTGGAGGAAGGAACCGCTCATGACGGCAATGGCTACATCTGAGGAGGTATGTGTTTTCGCCTGACGAACATGATAGGCATGTCCATAATGAAATGGATTGTACTCGACAACGACTCCTGTTGCTTTCAATAGATGTTCCGCCTTTCTTGCTATGGTTAAATGGTCTATGCTACAGTAGCATAAGGGAAAAATGAAGCCCATTTTTTTCAGTGTAGGCATTCCGTGAACTGATGTCAAACAACGCTCTGACATCACAAAGGACTGTAAAGAAAAAATATTGACAAATAGCATGATGAAAGCTATAATCATGTTTGTTGCTCTTAGAGGTGATACAATTGAAATGGACAGTTTATCAGTTACATCAAAAAGCTAAAAACAGCTTCGATTTTCATGAGACGGTTGACTTAAATGAACTTACTAGCCTTCATTCAGATATACGTCGCATTTCACCAGTAGAGGTGAAAGGGACTGGAGTGATCGAATCAAAGCAAGTCGCATTTGATTTAACCATCACAGGTGAAATGACATTGCCTTGTTCAAGAACGCTTGTTGATGTAAATTATCCATTTGCGATTTCAACGAAAGAACTATTTGTACTTCATAAGACAGACGATATAGAAGATGAAGACGTATCTGTTGTAGAAGACGATATCATCGACTTAACGCCTATAGTCAAGGAAGAAATTCTTCTTGAAGTGCCGATGCAAATCTTTTGCGACCAAACAGACGTAAAAGGTGCTGCACCACAGGAAGGGAATGACTGGGCGGTCATTTCGGAAGATGCACATCAAAACCGAATTGATCCGCGTCTGGAAGGCTTGAAGAAGCTCTTAGAAGAAAATAATGAATCTTAACTCTTTAAGGAGGTGGGAATAATGGCTGTACCTTTTAGAAGAACTTCTAAAATGAAAAAAAGATTGCGTCGTACGCATTTCAAACTACAAGTACCTGGTATGGTAGCTTGCCCAGAATGCGGTGAAATGAAAATTTCTCATCGTGTCTGCAAATCTTGCGGAACATACAAAGGCAAAGACGTAAAAAGCAACTAATGCTTGATAAAAAAGCGTAAGGGAATCTTCCCTTGCGTTTTTTTATTTGTCTATTTTTTAGGTTTCTCTCCTGCAAATAGTCTATCTACTCTAGTAAGCGCATATGATGTGGTATTCAGATTCAGGGGGGATGATCAATTGACGATTACAAGGCAGGATGCATGGACACAAGATGAAGATTTACTTTTAGCAGAAGTCGTCTTAAGGCACATTCGAGATGGAGGAACGCAGCTTTCCGCATTTGAGGAAGTCGGGAAAGCATTGTCAAGAACAGCTGCAGCATGTGGATTCAGATGGAACTCATACGTTAGAAAACAATATCAGGCAGGCATTGAGCTGGCGAAAAAACAGCGAAAAGAACTGCGTAAAAAGATTGGAATTCATTCCTCTGGTTTACCGCAAAATACGTTAACGATAGAAGAGAAGGCATCTTCAAATCAGGCTGAATTAACCTTGCGAGAAGTGATTCAGTTTTTAGAGCAGCTTGAAAAAGAACCTGCTGGCTCTGTTTATTTACGCGAAGAACTAGAGGATGCACAGCATCAACTGAAGTCGCTCACGGAAGAAAATGAACATTTGAAGCGGCAATTAAAAATAACAGAAGAAGATTACCGGGCACTCATTGGGATTGTTGAAAGAGTCAAACAGAATATCAACTTAAAAGAATATGCTAAATAAGAAAACGCCCCTCACAGAGAAAGGAGGGGCGTTTTGCCATCAGTATTAAGCGGATTCACCTGTATTCTTTTGAATATGGGCGGGCTCCCAGATGAGTGGATTTTCACCTTTATCGCGTTCCATATCATATTTCACTGCTTCAAAGCCCATTTTATCCCAAAAACCGGCAGATTTGACGCGTGGATTGGTCCGGATAGGCAATCCGAAAGATTTGGCGAAATCAACAAGTGCCTCGCCGTACCCTTTACGCTGATACCCAGGAAGCACTTCCAGCTTCCACAGCTCTAAATAATCATGATTGTGGTCAAAATACGTTGTCGTCGAGCCGTCCACTTGATAAAGGCTCATACGTGCAACCAGCTTATCTCCAAAATAAATCCCGTAAAATGGAGAGTTGCTGTCATTTTCTATCATATTACTTTCAAGGTCTTCAAGCATAGATAGTTCTTGTATGCCATATTCCTTAAATTGTTTAAATTCCTCTAAAGTTTTGTAATTGATTAGAAGTCGCTTTACTTGTGTCATATGATCTTCCCCCTTACACACATAATGTTGACAGTGATTTCGTTGAAGGCGTTTTCATCCCATCCGCCTCAAAAAGTTTTTACACTTATTATTATAGTTTTTAAATTAAAAAAATTCAATCGCGGCGCGCCATCTGCTTTTTGCATCGCGGCATGAAACTGTTAAAATGGTTGATATGATGGAGTAAACAGAAAAAGGGAAGTGCGGCAGTTGAACATTGGAATCATTGGCGGTGGTGCAATTGGTCTGCTTTGTGCTAGTTATTTATCACAGCATCATGACATCACTGTTTTGACAAGAAGAAAAGAACAGGCAGAGGAGATTCGAACATCAGGAATTAAGCGAACGGTAAAAGGAGAGACATTCTGGTCGTCTGCTGAGGCAAGGGCAGGGATTACAGGAGGATTTGATCTTCTGATTGTGACGGTGAAATATCATCATTTGCAAAAGGTGCTTGATGACCTATCGACATTACCTCGTCAGCGAATCTTATTTTTACAAAATGGCATGGCCCACTTATTAGATTTAGAAAACTGGAAAACGGCGCATACAATATATATAGGTGTCGTAGAGCACGGGGCGATGAAGGTATCAGATCATGCGGTAAACCATACAGGGATTGGTGTCATCAAGTGGGGGGCTTTTCATCCTGAGGATGCAGCTGATGTGAGAAATGCTTTAAACGAAACGCCGGCTCATTTTCAGATGATTTATACGGATGAATGGAAAAAAGTGCTGGAGGAAAAACTGCTAGTCAATGTATGCATTAACCCGCTCACGGCTTTATTGCATGTGAAAAATGGGGAATTGATTGCAAATCCTCCATATGAATACATGATGAAATGTGCATTTGAAGAAGCATTGTCCATTTTAGGTCTGGCTGAAAAAGAGCAGCTCTGGTCACACGTCGTTTCAATTTGTAAGAAAACGGCCGCCAATCAATCGTCGATGCTTCAAGATATCATCAAAGGCCGTGAAACCGAAAGAAAAGCCATCGTTGGCTATCTTTTAAAAAAGGCTCAAGCTCAAGAGATTCAGGCGCCACATCTTACTTTCTTCAATCGAAGCTTGGAAGTATTGGAAAAAAAGCAAACAAAATCTTTTGAGTGAGCTCATTTACATGCTATACTTTTTCGGGAAACTAACTATTTATTGAAGAAAGGAAGTTCTAAACATGCAATTGACTGAACTTTCCATCCGAAGTCAGAATTTATTCATACGTGATTATATAGAAGAAAAAAAAGAGATGACTGCTTTTTTTGATTATGATATACATTCTGAGCACACATGGAAAAAGAGATACGACGATCTCATGGAAATGAGCTTCCCGCGCGAGGCTTTAGCAGATTATATGAGCGCATACCACGCAAAGTTTGAATCGGCAGCGATGCGTCAGAACATTGAAAAGATCCGTGACAAGCGGAGTGTCATGGTGGTTGGAGGGCAGCAGGCAGGCCTACTTTCAGGACCGCTTTATACCATACATAAAATCATATCCATTATTCAGTTCGCAAAAGAAAAAGAATCAGCGCTTGGCGTTCCTGTGATTCCAGTCTTTTGGGTAGCAGGTGAGGATCATGACGTAGATGAAATTAATTTTGTCTACACATCTGGCGAAAAAGGTCCAGTCAAGCAAAAGCTGCCATTACATAACGTTAAAAAAACTGCTGCAAAAAGAACACCGCTGCATCAAGAAAAAACAGAGAAATGGCTACGTGACGTGTTTTCAACGTATGAGGAATCTGCATATACAAATGACTTGCTTGATCAGCTTCTTCGATGTTTACGCAAATCACAAACGTTTACGGATTTCTTTGAATGGATTGTATGCGACCTTTTTGAAGAAGATGGACTTCTTCTATTTAATTCAGGAGATTTAGGCGTTAAACCACTTGAGCGTACGTTGTTCAAGCACATTGTCGAGACAAATGATGCGGTCACAGCTCGTTTGAATGAAACGCAGGCTGCCATGAAACGAGCGGGATATCAGCCGATCATTGAAGCTGGTGACAATCAGGCGAACCTGTTTTACGAATATGATGAGGAGCGTTTCCTTATTGAAAAAGAAAACGGCCAGTTTTCTATATCAGAAGTGGGGCTTACATGGACAAAAGAAGAGCTTTTGCAGGAAATTGAGGAGCACCCAGAACGGTTCAGCAACAATGTGGTGACGCGCCCCTTAATGCAGGAAACCCTTCTTCCGACACTTGCTTTTATGGCAGGACACGGTGAAGTCAACTATTGGGGAGAGCTGAAAGGAATCTTTGAGCATTTTAAATTAAAGATGGCACCTGTTCTTCCAAGACTGCATGTGACCATTCTTGAAAGGCATATCGATAAGAAGCTCCCGGTCAGAGAACTTTCTGTAGAAGAAGTGCTCACAAGCGGAGTAAAAGAAAAGAAAGAGGCTCACTTTGAGCAAAGCCTTCCAGACAGCTTTGTTCAAGCCGTTGATCATGCGAAACGTGAATTAGCGAATGTCCACGGTGTATTGAGAAAAGAAGCACTGGAGGTTGAACCAAACTTCGAGCAGCTGCTAGATAAAAATGCCAAATTTATCGAAGAACAGCTTCAATTTGTTTATCAAAAGGTGGCGCAGCGTGTGGAAGAGAAGGAAGGATATATCCTTCGGGATTTTGAACGGATTGAAAACAGCTTAAAACCACTAGATGCCCCGCAAGAAAGAATTTGGAATATCATGTACTTTTTAAACAAATATGGTCCAGAATTCTTCAAAACGTTCAAAAATCTGCCATTTTCATTTCAAAACAAGCAGCAAATTGTCAAACTTTGAAATAAAGTTTTAATGAACCCTGACTAGTTCAGGGTTTTTTTTTATGTAGAAACAGTGTAAAATAAGTTTTGTGGAGAGAAGTGGTGGATAGTGGAGAGTAAGGGTGAGAAAGTGGGGCTCTGATTATCATGTTCATGGGTGAATACCAACATACGATTGATACAAAAGGGCGCATGATCATCCCTGCTAAATTTAGAGACGGTCTCGGAGAACAGTTTGTGCTGACGAGAGGGCTTGATCAATGTTTATTTGGCTACCCTATGAGTGAGTGGAAACTAATTGAAGAGAAACTCAAAGCACTGCCGCTAACGAAAAAAGATGCACGTGCGTTTACCCGGTTCTTCTTCTCCGGCGCAGTTGAATGCGATCTGGACAAGCAGGGGCGCATTAACATCGCATCAAACCTACTCCAATATGCAAAACTCGAAAAAGAATGTGTGGTCATCGGCGTTTCAAATCGAATTGAGTTGTGGAGTAAGTCGATCTGGGAACAATATACAGAAGAGCAAGAAGATTCTTTTGCTGAAATTGCTGAAAACATGATTGGGTTTGATATATAATAATCCCTTGTGCAGCAAGCTTTCTACACATTCATTTCTATTTGAAAAAGGTGGGACCATAACATCATGTTTCAACATGAGACAGTATTATTAAAAGAAACAGTTGACGGTTTAAACGTCAAAGAAGACGGTACATATGTAGACTGCACGCTGGGCGGAGCAGGTCATAGCTCATATTTACTATCTCAACTATCAGAAAAAGGTACATTGATTGGATTTGACCAAGACGATGCTGCACTGGATCATGCACGAGAGAAGCTCGCGGATTCTAAAGCGAACATTCTTTTCATAAAAAGCAACTTCCGATATTTAAAAGAACGTCTGAATGAACAAGGCATTACAAGCGTAGACGGTGTGATTTTTGATCTTGGGGTTTCATCTCCTCAGCTCGACACACCAGAGAGAGGCTTTAGTTATCACCATGATGCACCTCTTGACATGCGAATGGATCAAACAGCCGCATTGTCGGCAAAACAAGTGGTGAATGAATGGCCATTTGAAGATCTAGTTCGGATTTTCTACAAATATGGGGAAGAAAAATTCAGCAAGCAAATCGCACGCAAAATTGAAGAAGCTAGAAAAAAAGCGCCAATTGAAACAACAGGTGAGCTTGTCGACATTATCAAAGAAGGAATTCCCGCACCTGCAAGACGAACTGGCGGACATCCAGCAAAAAGAGTGTTTCAAGCGATCCGAATTGCCGTAAATGATGAATTGAAAGTTTTTGAAGAAGCACTAGAACAAGCAATAGAGTTACTCAATCCGAAGGGGAGAATTTCTGTCATTACATTCCATTCACTTGAAGACCGGATTTGTAAAAGTACATTTAAAGAAATGTCTTCTCTTCCAGAACTTCCGCACGGACTACCAGTGATTCCAGAAGGACTTGAACCAAAGCTGAAGCTGATCACGAGAAAACCAATCGTTGCATCAGAACAAGAGCTGGAACATAACAACCGTGCCCGTTCAGCGAAGCTCCGAATTGCAGAAAAAAAGTAAAACGACACCATAGATGATGATAAAAAGGAGGTTTCTTATGAGTAATTTGGCTTACCAAAGAGAAGTAAAACAATATCAAACAGAGCAGCAAGGCCAATCGGTTGTTATTAAAAGAAGAGGTTCTATCACACTTGGTGAAAAAATCTTACTTGTCATGTTTGTCATGGCTCTTATGTGCAGCTCCATTCTCATCATTTCTAAAGCCTTTGCTGTCTATCACGCCAATATCGAGGTGCAGAAATTAGAGCAGCAAGTATCTTTAGAATCGAAGAAGATCACTGAGCTTCAAAAGGAAAAAGACTTGCTGAGTGAACCAGAAAGAATCATTGAAGCTGCGAAAAAAGCAGGCTTAAGCATTTCGAAAGATGTTAAGAAGGTTGATTAAGATGGCGATGCCTAAAAAGAATAAAATGATGAACAGAGGCGCGGCAATTGCGAGTATTTGCTTCGCCCTGTTTTTCTTTATCATCCTTGCACGTTTTATTTATATTCAGATTACAGGAACGGTCGATGGTCAAGTGTTAGCTGCAAAGGCAAATGAACAATATCAATCGAAGAAAACACTTGAAGCCAAAAGAGGATCTATTTTAGACCGAAATGGGAATGTGATTGCCGAGGATACGTCTGTCTATAAGCTGATTGCGATCATGAGCAAGAAAATGACGGTCGATCCAAAGCACCCAATGCATGTCGTCGACAAAGAAAAGACAGCAAAAGAGCTGTCAAAAGTAATTGATATGAGCGAAAGCGAAATTTTAAAGCGTCTGAATACTAAAGATGCGTTCCAAGTTGAGTTTGGTAAAGCTGGGAAAGACATCAGTTTTTCAACAAAGGAAAAAATTGAAAAGCTGAAGCTTCCAGGGATCGCATTTGAAAAAGACACGAAGCGATATTATCCAAACGGAATGTTTGCTTCAAATCTGATCGGTTATGCAAGATTAGATGAGGCGACAAAGGACATGTCAGGCGCGATGGGACTTGAGAAGGCGCTGAACAAATTTTTAAAAGAAAAAGACGGCTATGTGACATATAACAGTGACAGAAGCGGATGGGCTCTTCCAAATAGTAAAGAAGACATTGTCGCTCCGAAGGATGGGAAAAATGTCACGCTGACAATCGATCAAAAAATTCAAGCGTTCCTTGAAGAAAGTATGACGCAGGTTGCCAAAAAATATAAACCGAAGAAAATCATTGCTACAGTCGTTGACCCAAAAACGGGAAAGGTGCTCGCGATGGGACAGCGGCCAAGCTTTAATTTAAATGAATTAGACATTACGAATTATAACAATGATGTCATTTCATATGCGTTTGAACCAGGTTCAACGATGAAAATCTTTACACTTGCTGCGGCAATCCAAGAAGGGGTCTACCAAGGCAATGATAAATATCAATCTGGTACTTATAAAGTAGGCGGCGGCCTTGTAAGAGACCATAACAACGGAAATGGCTGGGGGAAAATTGACTTTCATGAAGGTGTTCTCCGTTCATCAAACGTAGCCTTTGCAAAGCTGGCAAAAGAAAAGTTAGGCTTCACGCGCTACGAACAATATTTGCAGAAGTTCCATTTCTACGACAAAACAGGTATTGACTTGCCGAACGAAGCGTCTAGTAAAATCAATTACAGATACGAATATGACAAAGCATCGACAGCTTACGGTCAAGCGTCTGCCATTACACCGATTCAACAAATTGAAGCAGCGACAGCGATAGCAAACGGTGGAACGATGATGAAGCCATATGTCATTGATCATATTACAGACCCGAACACAAACAAAACGATTTTACAGCACGAACCAACAGTAGCTGGAAAACCAATTTCCTCAGATACAGCAAAGCAAGTACGTGACATTTTAGGCGAGGTTGTTTCCTCGAAGATTGGAACAGGTCAGCCTTACCAAATCAAAGGCTTTGACGTTGCTGGAAAAACAGGAACAGGACAAATCGGTGGTGCCGGTGGTTATCTCCAAGGAAGAAATGATTACGTCTTTTCATTTATGGGAATGGCGCCGAAAGATGATCCAAAGCTGCTCGTTTATGTAGCTGTACAGCAGCCGCAGCTGTCTGACACAGAAACTGGCTCTGCCCCAGTTGCACAAATCTTTAACCCAGTGATGAAAAATAGTCTGCTATATTTAAATATTGCACCAACAAAAACAGACGATAAAAAATCAGGCGAACAAAAAGTGAAGCAAGAAACAATGCCTTCACTCTTAGATTTAGAAGTGAAGCAGGCGGAAACAGAAGCCAAAAGCAAAAACTTAACGCCTGTTGTCATCGGCGACGGCCTCTCCATTAAACGACAGTGGCCAAGTGCAGGCTCTGAATTCTCTGAAAGCCAGAAAGTTTTCTTGAAAACAGCAGGAAAAACCATCAAAATGCCTGATATGACAGGCTGGTCGAGAAGAGAAGTCCTTCAATATGCATCCATTTCCGGTGTGCATATCGAAACAAAGGGACAAGGATATGCTGTCAAACAAAGTGTTAAAAGTGGAGCAGAGATTTCAGATAAAGTTGTCACTGTGACATTTAAAAGCCCGAATTAATTGCAAAACCTAGCAAACGACTTGCTAGGTTTTTTCTTTTGCCGAGCGGGATAGACGAGACGTTCTACATAAGGACGGGCCTGCATATGATGGAAACAAGCCATATGTATGTAAGGAGTGAACCGGGCGTGCGAGTATCAAGTGTAACAGTTAGAAAACGATTGCTTTTCGTGCTGCTGATTGGGGTGATCATTTTTTTCATCATAGATACTAGATTAGGATATGTACAGTTTATTATGGGTGAGAAGCTCACAAGCTTAGCAAAAGATTCATGGAGCCGGAACCTCCCGTTCGAACCAGAAAGGGGAGATATTTTGGATCGAAATGGGGTAGAGCTTGCGACGAACAAAAGTGCCCCATCTATATTGGTCGTTCCGCGTCAAATTAAAGATCCCGCAGAAACAAGCAAGAAACTGGCGGCAGTACTGAATATGTCAGAGGAAAAAGCGTACAAGCACGTCACAAAGAAAACATCGATCGAACGAATTTCTCCAGAGGGAAGAAAAGTATCTCATGAAAAAGCAAAAGAAGTCAGAGAGCTTGATTTAGATGGCGTTTATGTCGCGGAAGACAGCATCAGACACTATCCCTTCGGCAGTTTTCTTTCTCATGTGCTTGGCTTCGCTGGAATTGATAATCAAGGGTTACTTGGACTGGAAGCCTATTATGATGATGACCTAAAAGGTGAAAAAGGCTCTGTAAAGTTCTATTCCGATGCAAAAGGGCAGAAAATGCCAGATGAAGCAGATGATTATACACCGCCTAAAGATGGTCTTGATATGAAGTTAACTGTTGATGCGAAAGTACAAACCATCATAGAACGGGAATTAGACAACGCGCAGGCAAAATATAACCCAGACGGCATGATTGCAATTGCGATGAATCCGAAGAACGGTGAAGTGCTTGGAATGTCGAGCAGACCGGATTTTGATCCAGCGGATTATCAATCAGTTGACTCGAAAGTGTTTAACCGAAATCTACCGGTGTGGAGCACATATGAGCCAGGTTCGACGTTTAAAATTATTACGCTTGCAGCAGCGCTAGAAGAGAAAAAAGTCAATTTAAAACGCGATCATTTTTTTGACAGCGGATCTGTAACAGTAGATGGTGCAAGGCTTAGGTGCTGGAAAAAAGGCGGGCACGGATCACAGTCATTTTTAGAAGTGGTGCAAAACTCTTGTAACCCCGGCTTTGTTGAACTAGGCGACCGTCTAGGAAAGGATAAATTATTTTCCTATATTAAAAATTTCGGGTTTGGCCAAAAAACAGGGATCGATCTTCAAGGGGAAGGGCGGGGCATATTGTTCCCGCTGGACCGGGTTGGCCCTGTAGAGCAGGCGACAACTGCCTTTGGTCAAGGTGTATCTGTTACGCCGATACAGCAAGTAGCTGCCGTAGCCGCAGCGGTAAATGGCGGAACACTTTACACGCCGTACATTGCAAAAGAATGGATAGATCCAATCACAAAAGAGGTTGTGAAAAAGCAATCGCCGATAGCCAAAAAGAAAGTGATTTCAGCAGAAACATCAAAAGAAATCAGATATGCGCTTGAAAGTGTAGTCGCTCAAGGGACTGGCCGCAATGCATTTGTTGAAGGATATCGTGTTGGCGGAAAAACAGGGACAGCACAGAAGGTAAAAGACGGCAAGTACATGGAAAATAACCACATTGTGTCGTTTATCGGGTTTGCGCCTGCTGATGATCCAAGTATCGTTGTATATGTGGCTGTAGATAACCCGAAAGGCACCATTCAATTTGGCGGGACAGTTGCTGCACCAATTGTGGGTCATATTATGCGGGACAGCCTGCCTGAGATGGGTGTGAAAAAAAGAAAAGGACAAATTGAAAAGAAGTACCAGTGGCTGGACACAAAAACGATTGAAGTACCGAATCTTGTAGGGGGATCTGTTTCAGACCTTGAATCCCTCCTGATTAATCTTAAGATCGATGCTTCTGGAACTGGCAGTAAAGTGGTGAAGCAATCACCTGCTGCTGGGACGAAGGTCAAAGAAGGCTCCACCATCAGATTATACTTAAACGATGAATAATAAAGAATGAACAGAGGGTAGCCGCACTCATTCGGCTGCCTCTTTTTGTTGAAAGAGAAGGTCTGTTTGAAAAAAAGAACCTAAAGTGTGTTTTTTCCAAGAGAAACTTAAGGAATACGCTGGATGTATCCTTTTTTTTACGATAAAATATAGACTGTGTGTTTTTTTCGCAAGACATGCACGTGAACGAATTTGAGAGGTTTGATATGAAATGAAATTACAAGAACTCCTTACATACTTTAAAAGTGAAAACAACGAATTAATAAACGAAAATCCTGATATCACTTCCATCGAAATGGATTCTAGAGAGGTGAAAAAGGAAGCCTTTTTGTCTGTATAAAAGGCTATACAGTAGATGGACACGATTATGCTGAAAAAGCGGTGAAAAGCGGGGCTGCAGCGATTGTAGCAGAACACCCTCTTAACATAACAGATGTACCAGTCATTATTGTGAAACACTCTCAAAGAGCTCTTGCAAGAATAGCTGATGCGTTTTACGAACAGCCAACTCATAAGCTGAATCTCATCGGGATCACAGGCACAAACGGAAAAACTTCCACAACACACATGATTGAACAAATGATGAGAAAAGCCGAAAAGAAAACAGGCTTAATCGGTACGATGTATATGAAGGTGAATGATGACATTCTCGATGTGAAAAACACGACACCTGAAAGTGTCACACTTCAGAAGACCTTTAAACAGATGCTTGATCAAGATGTAGACACAGCCATTATGGAAGTATCATCACACGCACTGCATCTTGGCAGGGTACATGGATGTGACTATGATATTGCCGTTTTCACAAACCTTTCGCAGGACCATCTTGACTACCACAACACAATGGAAGAATATAAACATGCGAAAAGCTTGCTGTTTTCACAGCTGGGCAGTGCCTTTCATCACGATAAGCCAAAGCATGCGATTTTAAATGCGGATGATGATGCTTCGAGTTACTATGAAAAAGTGACAGCTGCTGAAGTCATGACATATGGCTTAGAGCAAAAAGCAGATGTCATGGCAAAGAATATTCAAATCAAGCCGAAGGGAACTCAATTTGATTTAATCACTCCAATTGGCACCAAAAATGTGACAGTTGCCCTCATCGGTAAGTTTAATGTGTACAACATCCTAGCAGCTGTATCAGTAGGGATCGTATCTGGCTTAACATTTGAAACGATTGTAAGTGCTATTGAAGAGCTGGAGGGAGTCAAAGGCCGATTTGAACTTGTGAACTGTGATCAAGATTTCCCTGTGATCGTCGATTACGCCCATACACCTGACAGCTTAGAAAATGTCCTGACAACGTGTAGAGAATTAACAGCCGGCAAAATTTTCTGTGTGATAGGCTGCGGCGGCGACCGTGATAAAACAAAGCGTCCTCAAATGGCCCAAATCGCTGTGAAGTATGCAGATGAGCCTGTATTTACATCAGACAACCCAAGAAGCGAAGATCCTTCAGCTATCTTAAAGGATATGGAAAATGGTGTGCCAGACGCATATTATCATAGCTTTGTGAATCGCAAACAAGCCATCTTTTTTGCAATTGCCAATGCGAAAAAAGGCGATACAGTCTTAATAGCGGGTAAAGGCCATGAGACATATCAAATCGTTGGCGATCAAGTGTACGATTTTGATGATGCAAAGGTTGCAATGGACGCTATTTTAGATCTAAACAAATCTTAAAATGATGAAAAGAGTGTAATGAAATGAAGCATTTTGTACAAAAACAACATACGAAGAACGCGAATGAATACCTTAATAATGAATGCAATTTTCTGATGGAAAACGGCTTTGGAAATTCGGAAGGAGTAAAGAACGATGCTTGAACAGGTGATATTGTTTACAATCATAATGGGATTTTTAATCAGTGTTCTTTTATCCCCGATTTTTATTCCGTTTTTAAGAAGACTTAAATTTGGTCAAAGTATTAGAGAAGAAGGACCACAGTCTCATCAAAAGAAATCAGGTACTCCGACAATGGGCGGAATTATGATTATCTTTTCTATCACAATTACGACGATTGTGATGATCAACAAATTTTCTGAGATTAGTCCAGAAATGTTTTTATTGTTATTTGTCACGCTTGGCTACGGTCTATTAGGATTTTTAGATGATTATATTAAAGTAGCGATGAAACGAAACCTAGGTTTAACATCAAAACAGAAATTAATCGGTCAAATTGTGATCGCAGTGATTTTTTATGCAGTCTTCCATTATTATCAGTTTGCAACGACGATTCGCATTCCAGGAACAGATGTCAGCTTCGATTTAGGATGGGCTTACTTTATCCTTGTCGTTTTCATGCTTGTCGGGGGTTCTAATGCTGTGAACTTAACGGATGGACTGGATGGTCTATTATCTGGTACCGCTGCTATTGCCTTTGGAGCCTTTGCTATACTGGCTTGGAATCAATCACAGTACGATGTAGCGATCTTTTCAGTAGCTGTTGCTGGAGCCGTTCTTGGGTTTCTTGTGTTTAACGCGCATCCTGCAAAAGTATTTATGGGCGATACAGGGTCGCTTGCTTTAGGCGGAGCGATTGTAGCGATTGCCATTTTAACAAAGCTTGAAATTTTACTTGTCATTATTGGAGGAGTATTTGTTGTCGAAACGTTATCCGTTATTCTTCAAGTGATCTCCTTTAAAACAACTGGAAAAAGAATCTTTAAGATGAGTCCGCTTCACCACCACTATGAGTTAGTTGGCTGGTCTGAGTGGAGAGTAGTTGTCACCTTCTGGACAGCTGGTTTATTACTTGCTGTTTTAGGAATTTACATCGAGGTGTGGTTATAATTGAATAAGATGCAAATGTTAAAAAACGAACATGTACTAGTATTAGGTCTTGCAAAAAGCGGATATGCGGCAGCTTCAATTCTTCATGAGCATGGAGTAAATGTCATAGTAAATGACCAAAAGCCGTTTGAAGAAAATGAACCAGCTCAGCTTCTTTCTGAAAAGGGGATTGATGTCATTTGTGGCAGCCATCCTCTTCGTATGTTCGATGATAATGAAATAACGATTTTAATTAAAAATCCAGGAATTCCATATGAAAATGTGATGGTTCAAGAGGCGATTCGCCGCCAAATTCCAGTTTGGACAGAAATTGAATTAGCTTATCATTTAACCTCAGCTCCTTTTATTGGGATTACTGGATCAAATGGAAAAACCACCACCACGACTTTGATTTATGAAATGCTGAAAAGCGATAGTCAAAAAACTTTAGTGGCAGGTAATATTGGCACAGTTGCCAGCGAAGTCGCTGCAAAGGCAGCTGGCGATGAGTGGATTGTAACTGAGTTGTCTTCTTTCCAGTTGATGGGAACAGTTGATTTTAGACCTAAAATCAGCTTAATATTAAATATTTTTGATGCCCATTTAGACTATCACCACACTCGTGATGAATATGAAAAAGCAAAGCAGAAAGTATACGCACATCAACTTGAAGATGACATAGCTGTCATTAACCTCGATGATCCATCAGTCGTAAAACTGGCTGAAGCTTCAAAAGCAAAAAAAGTATTTTTCTCGGTGAAAGAGCAAGTAGAACATGGTGCTTATATTAAAAATGGTGCGATTTACTACATGAATGAACATATCATCGATTTAAAGGATGTTGTTCTTCCTGGTGAGCATAACCAAGAAAATATTTTAGCAGCTATTTGTGTTGTGAAAAATACTGGCTGCTCAAATGAAGCAATCGCACACGTTCTCACGACTTTTAGTGGAGTGAAGCATCGTCTCCAGTTTGTAGATACAATTCAAAGCAGAAAATTCTATAACGATAGTAAAGCCACCAATATACTGGCAACAAGTAAAGCATTGTCAGCTTTTAAGCAGCCGACCATTTTACTAGCCGGCGGGCTTGATCGCGGTAATGAATTTGATGAATTGAAGCCTTTTATGAAAAATGTAAAAGGAATCATCACATTTGGTGAGACGGCACCTAAGTTTGTGAAGCTTGGTGAAGAACTGGGAATACATCACGTAAAACATGTCGATAATGTTGAACAAGCAGTACCTGCGGCGTTTAACATTTCTGAAGAAGAAGACGTGATTTTATTATCCCCGGCTTGTGCAAGCTGGGATCAACATAAAACATTTGAAGAACGTGGAGACATGTTTGTAAACGCCGTGCATATGCTTAAATAAGGGCTTGTCTCTCATAATGACTGACAGCCCAAATGAATTATGCTTGGGGTGTCGGTCTCTTGACGAATAAGAAAACTTCTCCGGACTTTTTGCTTGTTGTCATTACTTTACTTTTATTGACGATTGGTTTAATTATGGTGTACAGCGCTAGTGCTGTGTGGGCATCGTATAAATTTGATGATTCGTTTTATTTTGCAAAAAGACAGCTTTTGTTTGCCGGAATCGGAGTTATCGCGATGTTTTTCATTATGCGAGTCGATTATTGGACGTGGCGGACTTGGTCAAAGATATTGATTGCTGTTTGTTTTCTCCTTTTACTGCTTGTACTTATTCCAGGTATCGGTATGGAGAGAAATGGATCAAGAAGCTGGATCGGTGTCGGTGCGTTTAGTATTCAGCCCTCTGAATTTATGAAGCTTGCGATGATTGCGTTTCTTGCAAAATTCTTATCTGAAAAACAAAAAAATATCACATCCTTTCGTAAAGGTTTCGCACCAGCATTAGGCATTGTCTTTTCTGCATTTGCCATCATAATGCTGCAGCCAGATTTGGGAACAGGGACGGTAATGGTTGGAACCTGTATTATTATGATATTTGTTTCAGGTGCGAGAATTGCTCACTTTATATTTCTCGGTCTTTTAGGGCTCAGCGGATTTGCTGCACTCGTCTTATCAGCGCCCTACCGCATAAAACGAATTACATCGTACTTAAATCCTTGGGAAGATCCACTAGGCAGTGGGTTTCAAATTATTCAATCCTTATACGCTGTTGGTCCAGGCGGTCTGTTCGGAATGGGTCTCGGTCAAAGTAGACAGAAATTCTTTTATTTACCTGAGCCTCAAACAGACTTCATCTTTGCGATATTGTCTGAAGAGCTTGGCTTTATAGGAGGATCACTCATTTTGCTGCTCTTTAGTGTTCTATTATGGAGAGGCATACGAATAGCACTTGGAGCCCCAGACTTATACGGAAGTTTCCTAGCAGTTGGCATTATTTCAATGGTTGCCATTCAAGTGATGATTAATATCGCAGTTGTTACTGGACTCATCCCTGTGACAGGGATCACGCTCCCATTCCTAAGTTATGGCGGCTCATCACTGACATTAATGCTGATGGCAATTGGTGTACTTCTGAATGTAAGCAGGTACGCTAGATATTAATGTGCTGCTAGTTAATGAAACCATGATGACATTTATTTTGCAAAAGTACAAAAAAATGATTTGAAGAGTGAAAAAGACAGCTTTCGTATTGAAAACATGTTTTTTTGACTCTTCTTTACAGGTTTTAACGGAGCCCTGTTGTTTAAAACAGGGTTTATACTTTGTTCAGAGCAGAAAAAAATTGAGGGGAAATGGTATAATGCGTATAGTAATCAGTGGAGGCGGAACAGGCGGACATATTTATCCGGCCTTAGCTTTTATTAAAGAAGTGAAAAGACTGCATCCTAATGTAGAATTTTTATATATTGGTACTGAAAATGGACTTGAAAAGAAAATTGTAGAAAGAGAAAATACTTACCTTCAAGTCATAGAATTTCAGGTTTTAAAAGAAAGCTTTCCTTTGATAACGTAAAAACGGTGATGAGATTTCTAAAGGGCGTTCAAAAGAGCAAATCTTACTTGAAGGAATTCAAGCCAGATGCGGTCATTGGAACAGGTGGTTATGTGTGTGGTCCTGTCGTTTATGCGGCATCCAAGCTGAAGATCCCGACCATTATTCACGAACAGAACAGCCTGCCTGGTATCACAAATAAGTTTCTGGCGAGATATGTTGATAAGGTAGCCATCTGCTTTGAAGAAGCAAAGGCACATTTTCCTTCTGAAAAGGTTGTATTTACGGGAAACCCTAGAGCCTCTGAAGTCGTCTCTATAAAAGAGGGGAAATCTCTTAAAGAGTTTGGGCTGGATGAAAAGAAAAAAACAGTTCTTATTTTTGGCGGGAGCCGTGGTGCTGCACCGATTAATAGAGCAGTCATTGACATGCAAGATGAATTAAAGGCTAAGAACTATCAGCTTTTATATATCACAGGTGAGGTTCATTATGAGAAAGTGCTGAACGAACTAAAGGAAAAAGATGTAGCACCTAATATGATCACAAAGCCTTTCTTGCATCAAATGCCGGAGTACTTGAAATCAATTGATGTGATTGTTGCAAGAGCGGGTGCCACAACGATTGCTGAAGTAACAGCCCTTGGAATCCCAACTATTTTTATTCCAAGCCCATACGTGACAGCAAATCACCAGGAAATTAATGCAAGATCACTAGAAAAGCATGACGCTGCAATCGTTTTAAGAGAATCAGAGCTTTCTGGAGAGAGCCTTCTTCATGCCATTGATGAAATTGCTGGTAATGAAGAAAAGTTAAACGAAATGAGCCGCTTAACAAAAGAACTGGGAGTACCGGATGCGGCTGGACGTTTATATAATGTATTAAAAGAAATTACGACTACATGATGGAATGATATTAGGTAAGGCGGAGGGTAATATGGAGAACTTGAAGAATGAATTATTAGAAGCGCAAGTCGGTAAAGTGCTTGAAAATGAGCCGCTTGCAAATCATACGACGATGAAAATAGGCGGGCCGGCAGATCTATTGATCGTTCCTAAAGATATCGATGCAGTTAAAACGATCATGGATCAGATAAAAAAACACCACGCGGACTGGACGGTTATTGGGAGAGGATCGAATTTACTCGTACTTGATAAAGGAATACGTGGCGTTGTCCTGAAGTTAGGCGCTGGACTTGATCATTTAACTATAAATGATGAAGAAATTACAGTTGGCGGGGGCTATTCTGTTGTAAGGCTTGCAACGTCTCTTAGTAAGCAGGGTCTTTCAGGGCTGGAGTTTGCAGCTGGTATCCCGGGATCTATTGGCGGCGCTGTTTATATGAACGCAGGTGCGCACGGATCTGATATTAGTAAGATCCTTGTGAAAGCGAGAATCTTATTTGAAGATGGAAGTATCGAGTGGCTAACAAATGAGCAGATGAACTTTAGCTATAGAACATCTGTCCTTCAAAAGGAACGACCAGGCATTGTTCTCGAGGCCGTGTTTAAGCTCAAACAGGATGATCGCGAGAAAATCACAAAGAAAATGCAGCAAAATAAAGACTATCGTAAGGAAACACAGCCTTACAATCGACCATGTGCCGGAAGTATTTTTCGAAATCCGCTGCCTGAATATGCAGGACAGCTTGTAGAAAAAGCGAATTTAAAAGGGTACCAAATTGGCGGAGCAAGAATCTCTGATATGCATGGCAACTTTATTGTGAACGCTGGTGGCGCAACTGCTCAAGACGTGCTGGACTTAATTCAATACATCCAAAAGAAAATTAAAGATGACTACAATGTAGATATGCATACAGAAGTAGAAATTATCGGTGAAGCAAATTAAAACTAGTTTTTATGAATGATGGCATCACAGGAAAACAAACGGCATGAAAGAATGCCGTTTGTTTTCTCATCAAAATGATGACCCAAAGGTGTGGACAAGCAGCTTTGAATGGGGTGAAGAATATACATGCGGCCTGATCATGAAAATGAAAAGATCGTCAATATAGAAGAACGAATTCCTAAAATTAAAGAACAAAGGAAGCAGAAAGCGAACCGGAGACTAATCTCTTTTATTCTACTGTTTTTTATCATGGTTTTAATCATTATTTATTTGCAGACACCAATCAGTAAAATTTCTTCTTTAACTATTACGGGTAACGAGCATGTCCCTACAAAACAACTTGTGAAACTTTCCCAAATTAAAGAAGGCGAAACAGAGTTTTGGAATTTAAATAAAGATTTAACAGCAGATCATATTAAACAAAACAAACTGATTAAAAGTGTTAGTATCAAAAAACATTTTCCGAATAAGGTCAGTATTGCTGTCAAAGAATATACCAATATTGCGTATCTTCAAAAGGGAAATCTATACTATGAGCTTCTTGAAAATGGGACAGCATTACCAGAAGAAGTCACACCAAGTCATGCAGGACCTATTTTTGTGGATTGGGACAATAAAGAGAAGCTGAAGCAAACTGTAAGATCTTTAAATCAGCTGCCAGCCTCTATTCAGGAACTCATCTCTGAAATATATTATGTGCCGACAAGCTCAAACCAATGGCTCGTTAAATTTTATATGAATGATGGGAACACTGTGATTGCATCAATTAAAACATTCGCTGATAAAATGAAAACTTATCCTGCCATTGTAAAAGAACTTTCACCTTCTGAAAAAGGCACAATCCATATGGAAGTCGCGACGTATTTTGAAGCGTTTAAATCTGAGAAAAAGGAAGATGAACGTTGAGAGGCAAAACAGTTATATTCTCAATTGTAATGCTTGTTCTTGGTTTTCTGATTTCTTTTTCATACCAATATACTAAGCAGCATCAGGCAGAGGTCATTCGCACAGAGCAATGGAAAAAAGAATATTCCTTGAAAAGTCAGCTGACAAAGCAAGAAAAGGCGAATCAGAAACTTGAAAAAGAATTATACAGCCTTCAATCACAGGTTCAAGCCACTGAGTCCAATTTGAAAAATGAAAAAGAGCAGTATTTTAATGTATTGGAAGATGTTGAGAAATACAGGATGTTTACAGGAGAGATCGGCGTAAAAGGAAAAGGGGTAAAAGTATCCCTTGAAGATGCATCTTATATCCCGAGTGGACAAAATGTCAATAATTACATTGTTCATGAGAGCCACATTTTTCATGTGATAAACGAACTGTTTATATCAGGGGCCTCTGCCGTATCTATTAACGGACAGAGAATTACACACCAATCATACATACATTGTAACGGCCCAGTTGTCACAGTTGACGGTGTTCAGCATCCAGCGCCGTTTGTCATTTCTGCTATCGGTGATCCGGCGGTGTTAATACCTGCATTAAATATTGCAGGAGGAGTGGTCGACCAGCTGACAAGTGATCATATTTCGATGACGATTGAAAAAAAGGATATTCGTATGAATCCTCTTTTAAAACACAAAGATTAAAAGTGAAAAGGTGAGTGGTGTTGAGGAAAAAGAAGCCTTTACTTAGTTTGACAGCCTTAATGGTGATATTCGGCATCATGGTCTCCATCCAATTTAACTCATTGCAAAAGCCCAAAGTTCGTGATACTCGCGATGTGTGGGAGCTAAGAGAGGATTTATCTGCATCTAAAAGTAAAGAATTGGATTTACTGAAAGAAATTGATAAATATGATGAAATGCTGAAAAAGTATGGTCATCAAGGTGATCAATCAAAAGAAGCTCAACTAACAAAAACATTAAAAGATTTAAAAGAAAAGGCTGGTTTTACAGAAGTGACAGGGGAGGGAATTGAAGTTGACATCTCTCAGCTCTTCTCAAAGGATCTGACTGGAGAAGAAGTGAAAAATATCCCGCCTGATCTTCTGAAAAAGCTAATCAACGAAGCCAATATGTATGGGGCAAAGCATATTTCCATTAATGACCACCGTGTGATTAATACTAGTGTGATTCGAGATATTAATGGCACGACAAAAATGGATGGCTACAGCTTAGATGGTGATGAAGTCACTATCAAGATGATCAGCGACCAGGCCGACAAATTATACAGCCGTTTAAATGTATCAGATATTGCTGATTTGTTTGCTCAGGAAAATTTCGGCTTGAGTATTAGCCAGCCAAAGCAACAAATTCAACTAAAAGCATATGACGGTGCAATTCAGGTAAACGAGTTGAAGCCTCTTGACGATGTAAAGGAGGGAAAATCTTAATGTGGCTTCCTGTACTTGGCTTAATCATAGGAGTTGCGATCGGTTTCTTAACAAATTTTACGATACCGAATGAGTATTCTAATTATCTTTCCCTCGCTGTACTTGCTGCACTTGATACATTGATTGGTGGAATCAGGGCACATCTGCAAGGGGCATACGATGAACTAGTGTTTGTATCAGGCTTCTTTTTTAATATTATACTTGCAATAAGTTTAGCTTTTCTGGGCGTCCATCTTGGTGTAGACTTGTACTTAGTCGGAATGTTTGCTTTCGGCGTTAGATTGTTTCAAAATATAGCAGTTATTCGAAGAATTCTACTAACTAAATGGACAATTTCTAGAGAAAAAAAGAAAAAAAGTGAGTCATAAAAAAGGATATACATATGATGTAACGAATATTTTCAGTAATCCTAATAAAAAATGTTGATTTTTTAAGTTTTGTTACACACTTGTAAAAACACATTCATTGTATTGTTGTTCAGCAAATAATAGAATAGAAAGTATTGATATGTGAGGAGGTGCCATAGAATGAACAACAATGAAATTTACGTCAGCCTTGACATCGGTACATCCAATATTAAAGTCATCGTCGGAGAAATGGCGGATGATTCGCTTAACATTATAGGTGTTGGAAATGTCCCTTCAGAAGGGTTAAAAAAAGGATCGATTGTTGATATAGATGAGACAGTTCATTCTATTAGACAAGCATTTGAACAGGCTGAAAGAATGGTAGGTTTTCCTTTACAAAAGGCGATTGTCGGAATTAACGGAAACCACATTCATATTCAGAATACGAGCGGCGTGGTCGCAGTATCTAGTGAAAACAAAGAAATACATGCTGAAGATGTGAGACGTGTCTTAGATGCTGCACAGGTAGTATCTATTCCTCAAGAACATCTCGTCGTAGACGTCATCCCGAGGCAATTTATCGTCGACGGAAGAGATGAGATCACTGATCCGAAAAAAATGCTTGGTGTTCGGCTAGAGGTGGATGGATCGTTAATTACAGGTTCTAAAACGATTCTACATAACTGGCTCCGATGTGTAGAGAGAGCTGGAATTGAAATTATGGATATTTGCTTGCAGCCGCTCGCATCGGGCTCAGCAGCATTATCGAAAGATGAAAAAAATCTAGGGGTAGCTCTCGTTGATATTGGCGGCGGATCTACAACGATTTCCGTATTTGAAAACGGGCATCTCTATTCTACTCACAGTATCCCTTTGGGCGGAGAGAACATTACAAAAGATTTGTCTATAGGACTTAGAACTTCTACTGAAGAAGCTGAACGAATCAAAAAACAATTTGGACATGCGTTTTATGATGAGGCATCGTCTGAGGAAACATTTGAAGTTTCTGTCATCGGTACCGATCAGAAACAGACGTATACACAGCTTGAAGCGGCCAATATCATCGAAGCTCGGCTGGAAGAAATCTTGCTCTTTGTGGCAGAGGAATTAAGAAATATGGGTGTCCATGATTTGCCTGGCGGATTCGTTCTAACAGGTGGACAGGCAGCTATACCAGGTATCCTTTCTCTTGCACAAACGGTCTTGCAAAACAATGTTAGAATTGCAAGTCCGAATTATATTGGAGTGAGAGAACCTCAGTATATGACAGGAGTGGGTCTGATCCACTTTGCTTATCGCAATGCAAAGATTCAGGGCAGACAGGTTGGATTCCAAATGCCGGATGAGGCGTTTCATGAAGTAGGCGCATCCATGGAGCCGGTTTCTTCTGCACCACAAGTAAAAGAAGCGCAGCCAAGACCGAAAGTAAAACAAAAAGCACAAGAAGAGACAAATAAAAAACCGGGCAAAATGAAAAAACTATTTAATATGTTCTGGGAATAGAATTAGATTTTCGACGGATTAGGAGGATTCAGCATGTTGGAGTTTGAAACAAATATAGACGGCCTAGCATCAATTAAAGTAATCGGAGTAGGTGGAGGCGGAAATAACGCTGTCAACCGAATGATTGAAAATGACGTACAAGGTGTCGATTTCATTGCAGTCAATACAGATGCACAGGCGTTAAATCTATCAAAAGCAGAAACGAAAATGCAAATCGGTGCTAAGCTGACAAGAGGGCTTGGAGCAGGTGCGAATCCTGAAGTCGGTAAAAAAGCTGCTGAGGAAAGCAAAGAACAGATTGAAGAAGTATTAAAAGGCGCAGACATGGTCTTTGTTACTGCTGGTATGGGCGGTGGAACTGGTACGGGTGCTGCACCTGTCATTGCAAAAATCGCAAAAGATTCTGGTGCATTGACAGTTGGAGTCGTGACTCGTCCTTTCACATTTGAAGGAAGAAAACGTCAGCTTCAAGCAGTAGAAGGAATTGCTTCTATGAAAGAAGCAGTTGACACATTAATTGTGATTCCAAACGATCGCTTGCTTGAAATTGTTGATAAAAACACGCCAATGCTTGAAGCATTCCGTGCAGCAGATAACGTACTACGACAAGGTGTTCAAGGGATCTCAGATCTTATTGCTACACCAGGTTTAATCAACCTTGACTTTGCTGACGTGAAAACGATCATGTCTAATAAAGGTTCTGCTCTTATGGGTATTGGTGTCGCAACAGGTGAAAATCGTGCTGCTGAAGCTGCGAAGAAAGCTATTTCTTCACCGCTTCTGGAAACGGCAATCGATGGTGCACAAGGTGTCATCATGAATATTACTGGTGGTACGAACCTAAGCCTTTATGAGGTACAAGAAGCAGCGGACATTGTTGCTTCTGCATCTGACGAAGATGTAAACATGATTTTCGGGTCTGTCATTAATGATAACTTGAAGGATGAAATTGTGGTAACCGTGATCGCAACTGGATTTATTGAGCAAGAGCCAGAGGTGACAAAACCACAAAGAAATCCATTAGGACAAGGATTAAAGCAAAATCAATCCATTCCTCAAAAGCGTGAAGTGAAACGTGAGGAGCATCAGCAGCCATCATCTCAGCCGAGACAAAATACACAATCAAGCGATGATACGCTGGATATCCCAACGTTCTTGCGCAATCGTAATAAACGCTAATCAAGTATTACTCATCCCCTTCCATTGGAAGGGGATTTTTTCATGTCTCATATATAAAGAAACCAGCATCTCGTCTGAATAAAAAGTCTTGAATGTGTCTGGGTCACTTCATTCAACATGTGTATTTTGGCTTAGGGTGATTAAGTAAAAAGAATCATTTTTAAATCCTATTACAAAAAGCGACAAAATGATGATCTTTATTTGACTACATTAAATAGAACACCATGAATCTTGTCATGAACAAAGGAAAGGGAGGAGTGAGACCCGCACTCTGTTTGACCATTTGAGGAGGAGGGATTTGATTGAAAGTGAAGTTTCACAAAACCGCCGGCTATCGTTTGATGAGTCTTTTGGTGATTGGTACTTTAACGATGACAAGCTTTGGGATGGTTCAAGCAAAATCGACTTCTACCTCATATCAAGAGGAAGCTGTTTCCTCCAAGAAAACAAAAGCCAAGATCTCATCTAGGTTAATGAAACAGTTTCAACAAGAAGACAAGGTGACCTTTTTAGTCAAAATGAAGGAACAAACAAATGTCAAAAAAGTGGCGAAGGATGCTGTGTCAAAAGCAAAAAAACAGAAGTTAACAGCTGCTAAAACGCAGTACACAAAAAGATCAGCTGTTGTATCAGAACTAAGAGCAACATCTGAAGAGACGCAGGAAGCGCTGCTTGCTTATTTACAAAAGGCACAAAAGAAAAAGCAAGTGAAGGATATTCATTCGTACTATATTGTGAATGGTCTCGCTGTGACTGGAACGAAAGAAGTCATGGAAAAGGTTGCTTCCTTCCCAGAAGTAGATCAAGTGTTGCTAAATGAAATCCGTCAAATTCATCGTCCTGTTGATTTGAAGACTTCAAAGCCGAACAAACAAATCAAAGCAGCAGATGGAATCGAGTGGAATATTTCTCAAGTTCATGCCCCAGAAGCGTGGGCTTTAGGCTATGACGGTACTGGTACCGTTGTGGCAAGTATTGATACAGGTGTGGAATGGGATCATCCTGCATTAAAAGAAAAATACCGCGGATTTGATCCTGCACGTCCGAATGAACCTTCACATGAATTCAATTGGTACGATGCAACGACAGGCTCTAAAACGCCATACGATGATTTAGAGCATGGTACACATGTGACGGGAACGATGGTTGGCTCTGAGCCAAATGGAGAGAATCAAATTGGCGTCGCACCAGGTGCAAAATGGATTGCGGTGAAAGCTTTCTCAGAAGATGGTGGATCAGATGCTGATCTGCTTGACGCAGGTGAGTGGATTTTAGCCCCAAAAGATGAAAACGGAAACCCTCATCCAGAAAAGGCACCAGATGTAGTCAATAATTCTTGGGGCGGCGGGCCTGGTCTAGATGATTGGTATAAAGATGTGGTCAATGCTTGGAGAGCGGCAGATATCTTCCCAGAGTTTTCAGCTGGTAATACGGATTTATTTAACCCTGGCGGTGAGGGATCTATTGCAAATCCTGCGAACTATCCAGAAGCTTTTGCGACGGGTGCAACAGATCAAAACAACAAATTGGGTTCTTTCTCTTTGCAAGGTCCCTCTCCTTATGGCGTCATGAAACCAGATATTGCGGCCCCAGGGGTAAACATTCGTTCTTCTATACCTGGAAAAGGGTATGAGGATGGCTGGAATGGAACCTCGATGGCAGGTCCGCATGTTTCAGCTGTTGTGGCTCTTCTTCGCCAAGTACAGTCAGATCTGTCTGTGGAAGAGATCGAAGAAGTTCTCATTGATACTGCAAAGCCGCTGACAGATCAGCAATTCCCGGAATCTCCTAACAATGGCTATGGGGCAGGATTAATTGATGCAAGAGAGGCGATCACAGCATTAACAGATGGAATTGGCAAGATTGAAGGACAGGTAACAAAAGAAGGAGAAGATACAGAACCACCTGTTTTTTCTCATAAAGGACCGAATGAAATTTTTGCCTCTACGCCAACTCCTCTAAGCATCACAGCAGAAGATGAAGTAGCTGTGACAAATGTCTCCTTGAGCTATCAAGTGGATCAAGGGAAAAGGGAGACGCTGGAAGCAAAACGTACGGATGGAAATCATTTAAAGGGGACATATGTTGTCCAGCTGCCAGAACTTGAGGGAGAAAACGTCACGTACCGATGGATTGTGAAAGATTTTGGAGAAAATGAAGCCGCATCAGAACCGTATACGCTTCCGATTAGAACATCCATCACGACTGGCTACTCGCAAGATTTTGAAGCATGGCCTAGTGGATGGTTCAGTGGCGGAACAAAAGATCCTTGGCAGTGGGGAAAGCCGACCACAGGTCCGAAACAAGCCTTTACTGGAGATCATGTTTACGCCACAAACCTAGACAGTCCTTATGAAAATCAAACGGATGCTCATTTATCCATGCCGATGATTGCTGTACCTGAGTCAGGCTCCTCCTTTTTACAATATCAATACTGGCATGACCTTGAAGCAAATTATGACTATGTGCATATTCATGTGCAGCCTGAGGGGGAAGATGCTGTCCAGGTGGCAGCCTATACAGGTAAAACAAGTGCATGGACAAAAGGAGAAGTTGATTTATCTGCCTACAAAGGCCAAAATGTGAGGGTTATTTTTCAGCTCAGAACGGATGGCAGTGTGACAAAAGACGGTTTTTATTTAGATGATGTGAAAATAACAGATGAAGCCTTGCCTCAAAAGGCAAAGAAACAACTTGGCATCATCAAAAAAGAAAAGCCAGCACAGGAGCAGAAGAAACCCGTTGATCCGAAAAGGGCAAAGCCTGCTAAAATAAAAGAAAAACATGTCCAGATGAAAAAGGAAAAAAGCTTAGATGCTCCGTCTATCAAAGCTCTTCCGATGAAGGCAGAAATCAGTGTTCTTGAAAGCGGAAAATCCACGTACACAGATGAAGCGACAGGGAGATATCAGCTTTCTCATGGTGCAGGGGAGTTTACAGTGAAAGCTGAAGCATATGGATTTGAATCACGCACCCAAAAAGTCAATATTCCCTCAAATGACACGGCAGAGGCAAATTTCTCTTTGCAGCCACTTGAGAAACGAACGATCTCCGGCACAATTGTAAACGAAACAACGGGTGAAAAAGTCAAGGATGCCACGGTTTATCTTGTAGAGGATGCGAAAATTGAGCCGGTCAAAACAGATGAATCCGGCGAGTTTTCTCTAGAGGCATTGAGCGGTGTGTATACAGTCAAAGTATTTGCGAAAGGGTTTAAAGGATATTCATTTACAGCAGATGTGACAGAAAAGCCGCTTGAAAAAGCAATTAAGCTGGAACCTTTCATCGGTTTTGCTGGCGAAATTGGCTACGATGACGGAACAGCTGAAAATGCGCGGGCGTTCTATGATCCTGGCAATGGCTGGGCGGTGAAATTTTCATTAGAAAAGGGTAAGAAACAAGCGCAAGTCACAGGTGGGCTTTTCCGTTTCTGGACAGCAGAGTGGCCAGCCCCTGGCGGAAATGAATTTGCGGTTGAAGTGTATGATGCGTCCGGAAAGGACGGCGCTCCCGGTGAGAAAATCGCTGGACCTTTCAAAGCGAATGCGCTGCGCAATGGTGAATGGACAAAAGTAGATTTAGAAGATCAAGCCATTACGGTGGAGGGAGATTTCTACCTTGTCTATATTCAAACGAAAAAGAATACGGAATCTCCAGGCCTTGCAACAGATGAAGATGGACCAAATGCAGAAAGAAGCTGGCAGCTGACAAGCGGTGCCTTTTCTCCTTCTCCAAAAGAAGAGGGAAATTATATGATTCGTGCGCTTGTCCAATATGAAGCAGATGTACCAGAAATAACGTCTCCAAAAGCAGGAACGATCACGAACAAAGATGAACTGGAGATTGAAGGAAAAGCCTCTCCAGGGCTTGATGTAGCGATCTATCAAAATGATGAAGAGATTGCCAAAGTAAAAGCAGACCAGTCAGGTGTTTTCAAAGAGAAGGTCACAGTGTCAAGCGGAGAGCATGTATTCACGGCTGCTACTGTTACGGATAAAGGCGCAACGAAAAAATCCAAATCAGTCAAGGTGATCATTGATCAAACAGCCCCAGCGTTAACGATAGATACACCGAAAAAAGGGGAAAAGTCTAACAAAGAATCTCTCACTGTAGAAGGAAAGGTAACGGATGATCATCTTGATCAAGTCACTGTGAATGGAAAAAAGGCAGCAATAAAAGATGGGAAATATACTGCAAGAATACTGCTTGAAAACGGGAAAAATACGATCAAAGTAACAGCGAAAGATGCAGCAGGAAACAAAACGACTAAAAAAGTCGATATCGATGTTCAATACGAAGCACCTGAAATTTCGAAGCTGACACCAGCAGAGAATGTCAATCTATCATCAGGTGAGTCTGTTAAAATTTCATTTCACAGCAGAGAAAAGCTAGACGCAACGTTTGTCATTCATATGCCGCTGACAAACGCTAGATCAAAGCTGCAAAATACAACAGAGCTGCCGCTTCGCGAGGTAGCTAACGGAACATATGAAGGCTACTGGACAGCTACCTCTACTGCCAAAGCAAAAGGTGCAGTCATTGAAGTGATTGTGCAGGATGATTATGGAAACGTCACACGACAAAAGGCTCCAGGCACATTAAATATCAATGAAAAATAATCCTTAAAAAAGGCACGACTCCTAGGAGCGTGCCTTTTTCGTTTCGAACGATTGTTTGAAGGCTTGTCCGGGAGAACACTCTCTTGCTTTGCGCTCTCATTCCTCGACAAAAACAATAACAATCCACCAAAAGTTCTCTATCATCCCCAACAAGAATTGACAGACTTCCATCTCATGGCTGTTTTATACTGGTACAAACAAGTGCAAGTACTGCTTTTGATTCTTTGTTTCAGATGAAAGGAGCAGAAGGTGGTCATTTATTTAGATGTGATTTGGCTGTTAAACTTTTGTTTTGATCTATTGCTTCTCTTACTCACTGCATTTATTCTCAAACGACAAGTAAAAAAAAGGCGATATATGTTAGGAGCTCTGATTGGATCGAGCATTGTTCTCTTGCTCTTTACACCATTTGCAATGTTTGTGTCACACCCTCTAGGCAAACTGCTTTTTTCTGTCTTGATCGTGCTTGCAACTTTTGGATTTCAAAGATTTCGTTCCTTTTTTCAAAACCTGTTTGCTTTTTACTTTGTCACATTTTTGATGGGAGGAGGCATGATCGGGGTTCATTCGTTTTTACAAACCAATACTGTTATTCAAAACGGGCTGCTGATTTCACAAAATGATGGATTTGGTGATCCCATTAGCTGGCTTTTCGTTTTAACTGGCTTTCCTGCGATTTGGCTCTTTTCAAAGAAAAGATTAGGAGAGGTCGGTGCGAAAAAAAGACAGTTTGATGAACAAGTACTTGTGGAGATACACATTCACGGAGAGACCATCCGGCTAAAGGGACTCGTCGATTCTGGCAATCAGCTGTATGATCCTATGACGAAAACACCTGTGATGATTGTTCAGGCCGATCAGCTCATGTCCATTTGCGGAGAGCCTTTTATAGAGCTTATGAAGCAGTCTCATCCTGTTGAAGTGATGCAAAAGCTAGATGATCGATTTCCGCTTCTTGATCGTTTAAGACTTGTTCCATATCGAGCGGTCGGTCATGATCACGGGTTTCTTCTATGCTTAAAACCAGATACGGTCATCATTTATTCAAAAACACATATGATCCAGCCAGCCAAGTGTTTTGTAGGCATGAGTCTAAGCGGTTTATCAGCAGATCAGGAATTTCAATCCATCATTCATCCAGATATGTTAGACGGAAAAATCATCCAAGGGGTGTCTTAAGTTTTGGTGATGTCTTTTATCTTACGAGGTCAACTTGACATTTAGAAGGGAGAAGAAGATGAAAAAATTAAAATTTAAACTCACTTACTACTGGTATAAACTCCTCATGAAGCTAGGTCTAAAGAGTGATGAGATTTATTATATTGGTGGTAGTGAGGCGCTGCCGCCGCCATTATCAAAGGATGAAGAGCAGGAACTGCTTGTCAAATTACCAAAAGGTGATCAAACAGCAAGAGCCATCCTGATCGAAAGAAATTTGCGGTTGGTGGTCTACATCGCAAGAAAATTTGAAAACACAGGGATTAATATAGAGGATTTAATTAGTATTGGAACCATTGGCCTGATTAAGGCGGTCAATACATTTAACCCAGAAAAAAAGATCAAGCTCGCGACATATGCTTCGAGATGTATTGAAAATGAGATTTTGATGTATTTGCGCCGGAATAATAAAATTCGTTCAGAAGTGTCGTTTGATGAGCCGCTCAATATTGATTGGGACGGAAATGAACTGCTTTTATCAGACGTCCTTGGAACAGATGATGATATTATCACGCGGGATATTGAAGCAAATGTAGATAAAAAACTTTTGAAAAAAGCGCTGGAGCAATTAAATGACCGCGAAAAGCAGATCATGGAGCTCAGGTTCGGTTTGGTCGGCGGCGAAGAAAAAACCCAAAAAGATGTCGCTGACATGCTAGGAATTTCTCAATCGTATATTTCGAGGCTTGAAAAAAGAATTATTAAACGATTACAAAAAGAATTTAACAAAATGGTCTAAAAAAATTTTTTTGAAAGCTCTGTCCCTTTGCTGTCAAAGGAATCAACTTCTTTTCTCATGATTCTCATCATCACTCGTGCATATTTTTCCATCCCAAGGAGATACTGAACTTTGTACAACAGCTCCTGTAGGGAGGGAAAAAAGTGTCCAGAAATAAAGTGGAAATCTGCGGAGTCGACACCTCCAAACTGCCTGTTCTGAAAAACGAAGAGATGAGAAAATTGTTCAGACAGCTGCAAGATGAAGGTGACGATACAGCAAGAGAAAAGCTAGTCAATGGCAATTTGCGGTTGGTTTTAAGTGTGATTCAGCGTTTTAACAACAGAGGCGAGTATGTGGATGATCTCTTCCAAGTAGGCTGTATCGGATTAATGAAATCAATTGATAATTTTGATTTAAGCCACAATGTCAGATTTTCAACTTATGCGGTCCCTATGATCATAGGAGAAATCCGTCGATACTTGCGTGATAACAACCCGATTCGGGTGTCTCGTTCACTAAGAGATATTGCCTATAAAGCGCTTCAGGTCCGTGAGAGGCTGATTAGTGAGACAAGCAAGGAGCCAACGGCAGAAGACATTGCCAAAGTGCTGGAAGTGCCTCATGAGGAAATTGTCTTTGCCCTAGATGCGATTCAAGATCCTGTTTCTTTGTTTGAACCGATTTATAATGACGGAGGAGATCCGATTTATGTGATGGATCAAATTAGTGATGATCGGAACAAAGACACACAATGGGTAGAGGAATTAGCCTTAAAAGAGGGAATGCGCCGATTGAATGATCGAGAAAAAATGATTCTCCGCAAACGTTTCTTCCAAGGAAAAACGCAAATGGAAGTCGCTGAAGAGATCGGGATTTCTCAAGCACAAGTCTCAAGACTTGAAAAAGCGGCCATCAAACAAATGAATAAAAATATCTTTTAAAGCCGCCGCTTCATGTGCGGCTTTTTTCATTCTTGTGAGAGAGCACGTCTCTAGTATTGACTCTGTTATTTTTTTCATTTAATCTGTTTTTAACAAATGTTATTTTAGATATCATTTGTTAGGGAACACTTAAGCGGAAAGAAGGGTTATTATGACATTCCATGATGAAAGAAGGCTGCTCATAAAGGTTGCGCATATGTATTATGAAGAAGGCGCCACTCAATCTAAAATAGCAGAAGCTGTTGGGGTTAGCCGTTCGCTCATATCGAAATATTTGGCAAAAGCACGTGAAGCAGGAATCGTGGAAATCATTATTCATGATGAAGTGAATCAACAATATGGATCATTAGAAAGAAAAATAGAGCGGAAATATGGGCTGCGAGAAGTCGTCTGTGTGGAAACGCTCAGCCAAGAAACAACCAAAAGCCGAATCGGCGCTGCAGCGGCAGGCTTTTTGTTAAAAGTGATAAAGGATGGACAAGTCATCGGTTTTTCATCAGGAACCACTTTACATGAAATGGCGAAAGCGCTTACGTCAGTTCAGCACTTTCCATCCGTGACATTTGTTCCGCTTGTCGGGGGTGTGGGAAACGAAGATGTTGATATCCACGCCAACTATATTATTGCAAGGTGCACAGAAGCACTCAAATCTAAATGTGAGTTTTTACATGTGCCTGTTATGCTTGATACGAAAGAAGCGAAGGACGTACTAATCCGGCAGCCATCAATCAAAAAAGTGATTAAACTAGGAGAATCATCAAATATTGCGGTTGTCGGAATTGGCGGGGTTCCGCAGCATTCAACGATGGTGAAATCTTATATGACAAGCGGTGAGGAGGATATTCTTCAAGCGAAGGATGTGGCGGGTGACATTTGCTATAACTTTATTGATCATCAAGGGGAAGTGTATCCCCACCCGTGGAACGACCGGGTAATGGGCATAAGCCCGCAAAAGCTGAAGGAAATCCCGCTAGTCATTGGTGTCGCTGGAGGAGAAGAGAAAATTGAAGCGATCAGGGCAGCATTAGAAGGTGGATTAATTCATGTATTAATTACAGATGAACGAACAGGAGATGCCTTGTTAAAGTAACTACCTAATATGATTAGGTAGTTTTTTTGAGTCTTTAGACTCAAAAAGATTGAAAATTTTATCGATTTTAGCTTGACACAAAGTTGACACATCATATAAACTAAGTTCATAACAAATGATAAATAAAATAACAAATGTTACAAGAAACAGATTTTTGTTAATTTTTATAACATTTGTTAAAAGTTTCAGATTATTTTTCTAGCAATCTACCCGAGAAGCAAGAAAACCTGAAAGGATGATTTTTATGTCAATCTATCAACAATTGTTAGCTCGAGAACGCAGTGGAGATCCAATCAAAGTAGGAATTATTGGGGCAGGCCAAATGGGCTTTGGACTCATTTCACAAATTTCTAAAATTCCAGGCATGATTGTAGCAGGTGTTTGTGATATTCACCTTAGTGCAGCAGAGAAGGCAGCGAATTTTTACAAGCAGCATGCGAAGCCGCATCAAATGGTCGTCACAAATGATTATAGAGAAGTGATTCAATCAGATTTTGTGGAAGTAGTTGTAGATGCAACAGGTGTTCCAGAAGTCGGAGCAAACATTTCTTTGGAAGCGCTTAATTCAAAAAAACATCTCGTTCTTTTAAATGTAGAAGTTGATATTACCATCGGTTTGGTGATGCATAAATTATTCACAAATGCAGGACTTGTTTACTCTGGATCAGCTGGTGACGAACCGGCAGCAACACTAGAATTATATGAATTTGCGAAAACAATGGGACTTGAGGTGCTCGTTGCTGGGAAAGGCAAGAACAACCCATTCTTCCCAGAAGCAAATCCAGATACGTGTAAAGCAGAAGCAGATAGTAAACATATGAGTGCACATATGCTCGCTGCCTTCCAAGACGGAACAAAAACAATGGCAGAAATGAACTTATTAAGTAACGCGACAGGGCTTTTGCCAGATAAAGTCGGTATGCACGGAGTCGAAGCAAATTTAGAGAATGTAGCAGATAAATTGAATCAAAAACAACAAGGCGGCGTGCTCGATAACTTCGGAGTCGTTGAATATGTAAATGGGCTAGCACCAGGCGTATTCGTTATCGTCAAGAGTGATCTTGAGCCAGTAGATGAAGAGCTTCGTTACTTAAAAGTTGGAAAAGGTCCTCACTACACGCTTTACCGTCCCTTCCATTTAGCGAGTCTTGAAACACCTGTTACCATCGCCAAAGCGGTCTTACAGCATGACTCATCGATCCACCCGATTGGTGTACCAGTGTCAGAAACAGTCGCTGTTGCGAAAAGAGATATTCAAGCAGGAGAATCACTTGACGGAATTGGCGGATACTCCGTAAGAGGTGTACTTGAAACGCATCAAGACATGAAATCGAACGGTCATATTCCAATTGGCTTAATCAGCGGAAAAGTCGTAGCGAAAAAAGACATCAAATTAGGACAGTTCCTCACTCATGATGATGTAGAGCTTGATTCAAACACAACCGTTTGGAAGCTGCGTTCATTACAAGATCACTTATTTCAATCATAAGGACGTGAAGCTATGGAAAAATTAGCAATCGTACTTTGTATCATTCTCATCGTGCAGTATGGATTATCTTTTATTCAGATCAAGTATTACCGCAAAAGCATGGACTCACTAATTGATGACTACAGAGGGAAACAGGGATATCACTTATTTTCAGGAATGGAACGGCGCAAAGTTGGCCCTGGGGCCATTGCGCTCATCATTGTGGATGAATCGTATATCATTCAAAAATGTCATGTGCTTGGCGGCGTGTCGATCTTATCTAAATTTAAAGAAGTTCCTTCATATGAAGGAAAGCATGTAGGGGCTGTGCTGGACGAGCACCACATGATGAAGAAAACATTGAAAAAACGTAAAAAGACGCCAGCTGTCATGCAAGCACTATCCATGGCGGCTGAGCAGGCACTTGTCTCGATTTCGAAAAAAAATATAACAAATGTGAACTAAAGAAAGGGGAGATGAAACATGGAATGGATTCAATGGTTTGGAGAGCACTTTATCGGAATGTTTGAAGCCGGCGGAAAGCAATTCATGGGTCTTGTTACAGGTATCGTTCCAACGCTTGTTGTGTTACTTACTTTCACTTATGCTGTCATGAAATTTATTGGAGAAGAGCGAGTGAATAGAGCCATTCAGTTTGCAGCGAAGTATACCATTTTGCGCTACACGTTAATGCCGATCTTATCCGTTCTTATTTTGACAAACCCAATGGCTTATACGTTTGGCCGCTTCTTACCTGAAAAACAAAAACCAGCATTCTATGATTCAGCTGTTTCATTTGTTCATCCGGTGACATCACTGTTCCCGTATGCCAACGCAGGAGAACTATTTGTCTACTTGGGAATTGCGAACGGGATTAAAGAAGCTGGATATTCAATGTCAGAGCTTGCTGTTCGTTACTTCTTAGTCGGGATCGTCGTCATTTTACTACGCGGAATCATTACTGAATGGATTACAAAATATTTAGCAGGAAAAATGAAAGCGAATTCACAATAGGGGAGGGTTAAACATGACAAACCACAAAGTATTTGTTGCAAAAGGTGCTGGCGGATGGGGAGAAGGCTTAGAGCTTGAACCAACTGGTAAAAGAAGAAAGGTTGTTTCCATTACAGGTGGAGGCATTCACCCAGTTGCACGTAAAATTGCAGAAATGACAGGGACAGAAGCATGTGACGGCTTTAAAAACTCCATACCAGAAGATGAAATGATGTGTGTTGTCATTGACTGCGGAGGAACAGCGCGAATCGGACTTTATCCAATGAAACGCATTCCTACTGTAGACGTTTTGGCATCCTCTCCTTCTGGACCGCTTGCTAAACATATTACAGAAGATATCTTCGTATCAGGCGTAACAGAAAAAGATATTTCCTATGCAGAAGCATCTGATGGTGAGGCAAAAGCAGAAGGTCAGGAAAACAGTGAGTCGATTGACAAAGAGAATTTCAAAGAGACGTATGCAAAGCTGAAAGAGGAAAATATCGAGCGGCAGGAAAAAGGCAATTTTCTGATGAGATTCTCGCGTGGAATTGGGAAAGTCACCGGTACGTTCTACCAGGCTGGCCGTGATTCTGTTGATATGCTTTTGAAAAACATTATTCCATTCATGGCATTTGTCAGTATGTTAATTGGAATTATCAATTATACAAAAATTGGTGACCTGATTGCCCATTTTCTATCACCTTTGGCAGGATCTCTTTGGGGGCTCTTACTGCTCGTAGTGGTCTGTACATTGCCGTTCCTATCACCAGTCTTAGGACCTGGAGCAGTCATTGCCCAAGTTATCGGCGTTCTGATTGGTAGTCAAATCGCACTAGGAAACATTCCGCCTCAATTTGCACTTCCTGCACTATTTGCCATCAACGGTCAAGTAGGGTGTGATTTTATTCCAGTGGGGCTGTCACTTGGTGAAGCGAAGCCGGAAACGGTACAATATGGGGTACCAGCTGTTTTGTATAGCCGTCTCATTACAGGGGTTCTATCTGTTGTGATCGCATACGTTGCTAGCTTCGGTATGTATTAAACGTATTAAAGGAGGAATCGAGATACATGGTAACACAATCTGTCGTAAAAGAAATTGGGATCTTAGTCCCGCAATTTAAAGAAGATAAGCTGATTGTATTATTTGGACCCGCAGCGCCGCAGGAATTAAGAGATATGTCTGTCATTCATGAGTTCGAACATCTAGAAGAAGAGCCGCTGAAGCTGGGCGGAACCATTCAAGTGGGCGATCAAACGTACACGATCACAGCCCTCGGCAATAAAGCAAATGACAACTTTAAAGAGCTCGGCCATATTTCGATCTACTTCCAAGAGCCGTTTGATGATGTATTACCAGGAGCTGTATTTGCATCCCCGCACACGTTTCCTGATATAAAAGAAGGCGTACGAATTGAAATTTCGTAACCATGTAAAAAAAGCTGTTCCTAAAAAGGAGCAGCTTTTTTACATGAGGTTTACCAGAAAGAGCATTTACGATATGCTGTAAACATTCATTGTTTGTATATTCAGAATTTTTACTCAGGAGGAAGTTATCGTGTCACTTGAATTGAAGAATGTTTCATTAAAACGAAATGGGAAATGGCTCCTGCAGTCTATTGACTGGCAGGTGAACAAGCAGGAACACTGGGTACTTTACGGTTTAAATGGTGCGGGGAAAACCGCATTATTAAATATGCTCTGCTCTTATTATTTCCCCACGTCAGGCGAGATGACAGTGCTGGGACATGTCTTTGGCAAGGAGGCTCTTGGTGAAAAGCTCAGGAGGAAAATTGGTCTCATCTCAGCAGGACTTGAAAAGAAATTGCACAGAGACGACAATGCTTTTGAAATTGTGCTGAGCGGCGCATTTGCTTCTATCGGGCTTTATGAAACCCCGACAGATGAAATGAGAGAGAAAGCCATTGATCTATTAAAAGCATTCGGTTCATTCAAATATGCCAACAGAACTTATGAAACACTCTCACAGGGAGAGAAGCAAAAAGTCTTGATTGCGAGGGCTTTAATGAATGATCCGCAGCTCTTGATTTTAGATGAACCTGTGACGGGTCTTGATTTTCTAGCAAGAGAGCAAGTGCTGGAGACCATCTCATTGATTGCAGCAAAACCTGATGCGCCTACTTTGCTCTATACGACCCATCATGCAGAGGAGATTCTGCCTGTTTTTCAGCATACCTTATTATTAAAAAATGGATCTGTTTTTGATCAAGGAGAAACAAAAGAGATGATGACAAGCGGCCTACTTTCTTCTTTTTTTGAATGTCCGGTAGATGTCATGTGGAGAAATGGCCGTCCGCATTTAAGTAAATTATAGATAATAGAAACTATTGGTCTGCGTCCCTGCTTTTCCATCATACATATTATAGTAGAAAACGAAAGGCGGGGAAGGACAGATGATCAGCATTTCTGAATTCCAAATCAAGGATGTCGTCGATGTATCCAGCGGGAAAAAACTAGGTACCATTGGGGACATTGATATTAATGTCACAAGCGGCAAAATCCAAGCGATTATTATTGGCGGCACAGGTAAAATGATGGGATTTTTCGGAAAAGAAGAGGAAATGATTGTCCCATGGCGAAATATAGTAAAAATTGGCGAAGATGTGATACTTGTCCGCTTGTCTTCTTAATTCGTATAACTCCTCAATGAATCATTCAATTTTTCCTTAAAATAAACTCTTCATTCTTAGCAAACAATGTCTTTTTCGGGTAAAAAGATTACGTTTTCATATCAATTTGAAAAAAAACCTGCAGAAAGGGCACATTTGAGTGTAATATTTAATGAATCCCACTAACTGTCTATGTATGTCTTGTGGTAAAATAGGAGCGAAATAAAGAGAGATGAATGAAAGGTGGGAGGCAGCTTTGACACACAAATATGACCCCTTTCAGCAGAAATCACCATATGCAATGACCATTCATGATTGGACGAACATGACATGTTCTGGTAAAGAGGTATTGTCCGGGTTTACAACAAAAAATGGCGGCTTCAGCCTTTTTCCATATCAATCATTGAACACTGGACTCCATGTAGGAGATGATGCTTCTAGTGTTCAAATGAATCGTCAAGTCATAGCAGATGCTGCTGCTGTGCCGCTCTCTGATTGGGTGTTTGCAGACCAAACACACGAGGATCGCATCCTGAAAGTCACCAAGGAGCAAAGAGGAAGAGGAAGTCTTCATTATGATGAGGCACTGCCAGGTACAGACGGTTTATATACGTCTGAGACGAACATGATGCTCGCTCTTTGTTTCGCTGATTGTGTTCCGCTTTATTTTCTAGCTCCGCAAAACGGATTAATTGGAACGGCTCATGCCGGCTGGAAAGGAACCGTCAAGCAAATTGGTGCAAAGATGGTTGATGTATGGGTCAGCCAAGAAGGTGCCAAGGTCGATCAGATTCAAGTCGTCATTGGACCATCCATTGGCAGCTGCTGCTACATAGTCGATGACGTCGTCATGGATCAAGTGAAACAGCTTCCTTTTTCAACAGAGGATGTGTATTCCGAGATTTCACAAGGACAATATAAAATTGATTTGAAAACACTAAACAAAAACGTATTGCTTCATGCAGGAATAAAAGAAGAAAACATACATGTCAGTTCGATGTGCACAAGCTGCAATGATCAGCTTTTCTTCTCACACCGGCGTGATCAAGGGAAAACAGGACGTATGATGTCTTTTGTCGGGTTTAAGGAGGCATAAGTGCAATTGAATGTACGAGAGAATCTCAGACAAATAAATGAACAAATAAACGAAGCATGTAAAAGAGCCGGTAGACAACCAGCAGATGTATCAGTCGTCGCTGTGACAAAATATGTCTCGATTGAACGAGCACTAGAAGCCAAGGAAGCAGGGATTGTGCACTTTGGTGAAAATCGAGACCAAGGGTTACTTGAAAAGCAGGCGGCCATAACCGATGAAAACATTAACTGGCACTTTATCGGCAGTTTACAAACACGAAAAGTGAAATCAGTCATTCAGACAATTGACTACTTACATTCGCTCGACAGGATGTCTCTTGCGAATGAAATTGAAAAAAGAGCGGATCACACAGTTCGCTGTTTTGTACAAGTGAACACATCACTTGAGGAGTCAAAACACGGCTTGAAAAGTGAAGACGTCATTCCATTTGTGAAGCAGCTCGCTGATTTCAAACAGATTGAAATTGCAGGACTGATGACGATGGCTCCATTTACAGAGGATCACACTGTGATTCGCAACTGTTTTAAAGCATTAAAAAACCTTCAAGAAGAAGTAAAACATCTTAACCAAGTAAATGCACCTTGTCAGCATTTATCGATGGGCATGTCAAATGATTTTGAAATCGCAATTGAAGAAGGTGCGACATTCGTTCGGATTGGCTCTTCACTTGTTGGAAATGAAACAGGAGGTGCGTGACATGAGCATAAAAAATAAGTTTAAAAGCTTTTTCACTCTCGACGATGAAGAGTATGAGTACGAATATATTGATGAAGAAAGAGAACCCGTTCAAGAAGAAAAAGGAACGAAGGACAAAGCAGCATTTCAAGAGCGCCCGCAGACAGGAAAACAAAATGTTGTCAGCTTGCAAAGCGTGCAGAAATCCTCTAAAGTGGTGTTAAGTGAGCCGCGTGTTTATGCAGAAGCGCAGGAGATTGCAGACCATATTAAAAACAGACGTGCAGTCGTCGTGAATTTGCAGCGCATTCAGCATGATCAAGCAAAGCGAATCATTGACTTCTTAAGCGGAACCGTTTATGCAATCGGTGGAGACATTCAGCGTATTGGCTCGAATATATTCCTCTGCACACCTGATAATGTAGATGTATCTGGCACAATATCAGAGCTATTGACAGAGGAAGAACCTCAGAGGTGGTAAATTATAGTGATTCTATATTACATTTTCCAGCTTTTACAGACTGTATTAACGATTTACTCATTCGCGATTATTATTTACATCTTTATGTCATGGGTGCCATCTGCAAGAGAAACTGTAGTTGGCCGTTTTCTGACAAATATATGCGAACCGTATTTAGAACCATTTCGTAAAATTATTCCGCCAATCGGTATGATTGACATCTCGCCGATTGTGGCATTGCTTGTAATTCGTTTTGCATCATCATATGGACTAACTGGTCTTTACAATATGATTGTGCGCTTCATGTAAACAGGCTGCCGGGCTTGGCACTGCCAGGCTCTTTTACATAAGAGGGGAACAAAATGAGCGATATCTATCAGCATTTTAGAAAAGACGAACAGCCATTTGTCGACCAAGTGTTAGGCTGGAAAAAAATCGCACTCGACCAATATCGAATGAAATTAACAGACTTCCTTGATCCGCGTGAGCAATTTATTACCGAGTCCGTCATACAGCATGCTGAAGAACTTGGGATCATGTTTTTTGGCGGGTATGCGGGAGCGGAGCGCAAAAGAGCTCTCATTTATCCTGATTATTTAGAACCTTCTATTGAAGATGTTGAGCTGTCATTTTTTCAGGTGAACTATGCGAAAAAGTTTATTTCACTAGAACACCCGAAGCTTCTCGGCTCATTGATTGGGACAGGCTTGAAGCGTCAAAAATTCGGAGATCTATTATTTTCAGAGGAAGATGTGCAGTTTATTTGTACAAGTGATGTCGCTGATTTTGTGCGGGCGCAGCTGACACATGTCGGCAGAGCCTCCGTTTCATTAGAGGAAATCACGCAGGCAGAAATAAAGCCAGTGATGACGAAGACTGATATCAAAGAAGATACCATCTCTTCACTTCGGCTTGATGCTGTATGTGCTGCTGTCAGCCGTCAGTCTCGGCAAAAAGCACAGCTTTTAGTCAAAAATGGACTTGTCAAAGTCAATTGGAAAGTCACTGAGGACCCTTCCTTTACAATCGGTGAAGGCGATCAGCTCTCTGTTCGGGGATTTGGCCGCTTTAGCCTCAAAACGATTGATGGGAAGACCAAAAAAGATAAATTCAAAGTAACATTTGAGCTTATGACATAACGAACTTGAATCTGGAGGTGGCGAGGTTGCCATTAACACCTAATGATATTCATAATAAAACGTTCACAAAAAGCTTTCGCGGCTATGACGAAGACGAAGTAAACGAGTTTTTAAGCCAAGTACGTAAAGACTACGAGATCGTACTCCGTAAAAAGAACGAGCTTGAAGACAAAGTAAACGAGCTTGACGAAAGACTAGGTCATTTTGCCACAATTGAAGAGACATTAAACAAATCGATTCTTGTGGCGCAGGAAGCAGCAGAAGACGTTAAGCGTCATTCTGATAAAGAAGCAAAATTGATTATTCGTGAAGCAGAGAAAAATGCTGACCGAATTATCAACGAAGCGCTGTCAAAATCAAGAAAGATTGCAATGGAAATTGAAGAGCTGAAGAAACAATCGAAGGTCTTTAGAACTCGTTTCCAAATGCTCATCGAAGCGCAGCTTGATCTTCTGAAAAATGACGATTGGGATCATTTACTGGAATATGAAGTGGACGCTGTCTTTGACGAAAAAGAATAAGCGCATCATCTTGACATGACGTGCTCATGTTGCATATAATACCATCATAAATTAACAAGAGATAAACGTTTGAAAGGGACACTCGCAGCTGTCACATGCGTAATTAAGCGAATCAGGGATGGTGGAAGCCTGACATTACGAGACGCTGCAATGAGATCACCCCTTTAGTTCCTTTTCTGAAAAAACAGTAAGAAAAGGCGTCTGATCACGTTACGATTTTAGAGTGGATAAGCGGCTGCTTAAATAGCGCTTGTCTAAAAGGGTGGTACCGCGAGACAAGCCTTCTCGTCCCTTATGGGATGAGAGGGCTTTTTTTATTGTTTTTTAATCAGAATTTGCATGTGGAGGAATGGGTATGAACTACAAAGACACCTTATTAATGCCGAAAACAGAATTCCCGATGAGAGGGAATTTGCCGAACAAAGAGCCTGAAATCCAAGAGGAGTGGGCAGAGAAAGACATCTATCAAATGGTTTTAGAGCGGACAAAAGGACGCCCAACGTTTATTTTGCATGATGGGCCTCCATATGCGAATGGTGACATTCATATGGGGCATGCACTCAATAAAATCCTAAAAGATTTTATCGTCCGTTTTAAATCAATGAACGGATACCATGCTCCGTACGTACCAGGCTGGGATACACACGGGCTGCCAATTGAAACAGCTCTTACTAAAAATAAAAAAGTAAAGCGCAAAGAAATGTCTACAGCAGAATTCCGCAAACTATGCGAGGAGTATGCTTGGAAGCAAATTGAAGGTCAGCGCAGCCAGTTTAAACGCTTAGGCGTCAGAGCAGACTGGGACAATCCATATGTCACATTAAAGCCTGAATATGAAGCGCAGCAAATTCTTGTCTTTGGTGAAATGGCGAAGAGAGGCTATATCTATAAAGGATTAAAGCCAGTTAACTGGTCTCCTTCAAGTGAATCAGCTCTTGCTGAAGCCGAAATTGAATATAAAGACAAACGTTCACCATCGATTTACGTTTCGTTTAAAGTAAAAGATGGAAAAGGCGTTCTTGAAAACGGCGAACAATTCATTATCTGGACAACAACACCTTGGACGCTTCCTGCAAACCTTGGCATTTGTGTTCATCCGAACTTAGAGTACAGTGTTCTTCAAGTCGGTGATGAGCGTTATGTCGTTGCATCTGAACTTGTTGAACAAGTAGTAAAAACACTCGGCTTTGAAGAGTATGAAGTGGTCAAAACGCTAAAAGGAAAAGAATTAGACAACATCGTTGCAGAGCATCCAATCTATGGTAGAGATTCTCTTGTGATGCTTGGCGATCACGTGACAACTGATGCGGGAACAGGCTGTGTTCACACTGCACCAGGCCACGGGGAAGATGACTTTATTGTCGGTATGAAATACGGTCTTGATGTGCTCTGTCCAGTAGATGAAAAAGGTGTGATGACAGATGAGGCACCTGGTTTTGAAGGACTATTCTACGAGGATGCCAATAAAGCCATCACAGAACAGCTTGAAGCAAAAGGCGCGCTGAAAAAGCTCGACTTTATCACGCACTCCTATCCGCATGACTGGAGAACGAAAAAACCAACGATTTATCGTGCGACAGCTCAGTGGTTTGCATCCATTAAAGATTTTAGAGAAGCGTTATTAGACAATATTAAAGAAACGAAATGGGTTCCAGCATGGGGTGAAACACGCCTGTTCAATATGGTGCGTGACAGAGGTGACTGGTGCATTTCAAGACAGCGTGTATGGGGCGTTCCAATTCCGGTGTTTTATGCAGAAAATGGTGAGCCGATCATCACAGACGAAACCATCCAGCATGTATCTCAATTATTTAGAGAGCATGGCTCGAATATTTGGTTTGAAAAAGAAGCGAAAGAGCTATTGCCAGAAGGCTTTACACATCCAGGCAGCCCGAATGGTGAATTCACTAAAGAGCAGGACATCATGGATGTATGGTTTGATTCCGGTTCTTCTCACCAAGCCGTTTTAGAAGAAAGAGATGACCTAGTCCGTCCGGCAGATCTATACCTTGAAGGCTCTGACCAATATCGCGGCTGGTTTAACTCCTCTTTATCAACAGCAGTTGCTGTCACTGGAAAAGCGCCGTATAAAGGTGTCCTAAGCCACGGCTTTACGCTTGATAAAGAAGGACGTAAGATGAGTAAATCATTAGGTAACACGATTGACCCAACGAAGGTTGCGAAGCAGCTCGGTGCAGAAATTCTTAGACTTTGGGTATCTTCTGTCAACTATCAAGCCGATCATCCAGTGTCTGATGATATTTTGAAACAAGTAGCAGAAGTCTATCGTAAAATTCGTAACACCTTCCGCTTCCTGCATGGAAACCTATTTGACTTTGATCCAGCAGTAAATGCTGTGCCAGTAGAAGAGCTTCGCGAAGTGGATCAATACATCTTGATCAAATTAAACAAATTGATTGATAAAGTGAAAAAAGCTTATGATGATTACGAATTTGCGGTCGTCTATCATGCGATTCACAATTTCTGTACGATTGAGCTCAGCTCTTTCTATCTCGATTTTGCAAAGGATGTCGTCTACATTGAGCATGCGGATCATCCAGACCGCCGCAGCATGCAGACTGTCTTCTACGAAACATTAATGGCATTGGTGAAGCTGACTGCACCAATTCTTCCGCATACAGCAGATGAATTATGGAGCCACTTAAGCTTTGTTGAAGAGCCAAGTGTTCAGTTAACAGATATGCCAGAAGGTGTGGCAGTTCCTCAAGCTGAAGCGACAGAAGCGAAGTTTGACCACTTTATGGAGGTACGTGACGATGTGCTAAAAGCGCTGGAGATTGCGCGTAACGAGAAAGTCATCGGACGTTCACTTGAAGCAAGTGTGACGCTTTATGCGACAGACGAAGTGAAAAACCTTCTTGCATCCATTAAAGAAGATGTGAAGCAGCTCTTTATCATCTCTGAATTAACGGTAGAGGATAAGCAGCATGCAGATACATCGGCGCCTGAATATACATCAGGAAGAATTGTGGTTCAAAAAGCAGAAGGAGAACTGTGCGAACGTTCCCGCATTATTTCAAAAGATGTTGGTGCAAATCCGAAATACCCAACATTGTCGCTGAAAAATGCTGAAATCGTGGAGAAATATTACCAAAATTAACAGTGCGATAATCACAAGCTGGCGCCCCGTCATATGCGGGGCGTTTTCTTTTTTGAGAAAATGACAGCGTTTAGAACGAAAGGAAAAATCTTATGGCTTTAAAGTAACCAGGCAGGGCAACAATATGATTATCACGACAGGGCAGGAGTTGAAATAGCGACATGAATGGCGATTTAGAGACGATTTACACGGAACTCCTTCAAATAAAAGAAGAGCTGCAATCTAAACTGTTTGAATACGCATCATTTCGTTCACCCGCTGAGCATGTCTCGTTAAATGACGTTAAAACGACCACACTTCTTTATCACATCAAAGAAGAGCTGCAAGATGTGTCTCTCGCTATTGCAAAGATCGAACAAGGGACCTATGGCATATGTGAGGCGACAGGTAATATGATTCCGCTTGAACAAATGAGCATTCTTCCTACCGCCCGCACGGCTGACGACTTTTTATATCATAAGCAATACGAGAAAAAAGCATTCACTCCTTATCCTTCCGAATCAAATGATCCTCATTTTGAAGCCTTCCACATGTAGGGAGGTTTTTGTCTGTCAACTAAAGTTTCTTTACTCCTTCCTGTTTTCTTGATAAAATGCTTAAAGATCAAAGTATGAAGATGGAGGAACGTGTGTGTTCTATTACATAATCGCATTCGTTATCATTTGTTTAGACCAATTAACAAAATGGCTCATTGTCAAAAATATGATGCTCGGAGATTCTGTTCCAGTTATTGATGGATTCTTTTATATCACGTCTCACCGAAATTCAGGAGCCGCATGGGGAATTCTCCAAGGGCAAATGTGGTTTTTCTATGTGATCACACTCGTTGTTATTGCGGGAATTGTTTATTACTTACAAAAACATGGACAAAAGGACAAGCTGCTTGGAGTAGCGCTGGCCTTAATGCTTGGCGGAGCGATCGGAAACTTTATCGACCGTATTTTCCGTCAGGAAGTGGTTGATTTTGCTCATTTCGTATTTGGGGATTATCACTACCCAATCTTTAATATTGCAGATTCTTCTCTCTGTGTAGGGGTTATTCTGCTCTTCATTCAAATGCTGTTAGATGGAAAGAAAAATAAGGAGTCAACTACATGAATCAAGTAAATATTGCCGTTTCAGAAGAACAAACGAGTGAACGGCTAGATAAATTTCTAAGCACAACAGAACCAGAATGGTCAAGAACCCAAGTCCAGCAATGGGTTAAAGATGGGCTGATCGAAGTAAACGGGAAACAAGTAAAGGCCAATTACAAAGTACAAGCTGGGGATCAAATCAAAGTGGAGATTCCAGATCCGGAAGCGCTAGATGTAGAAGCAGAACCAATGGATCTTGATATTTATTATGAGGATGCAGATGTGTTAGTCGTAAATAAACCACGAGGAATGGTCGTTCATCCAGCGCCAGGTCATGTGTCAGGTACACTTGTAAATGGTCTGATGGCACATTGTACCGATTTATCAGGGATTAACGGTGTGATGCGTCCTGGAATTGTCCACCGAATTGATAAAGATACGTCTGGGCTGTTAATGGTTGCAAAAAACGATATCGCACATGAGTCACTCGTCAATCAGCTGGTGGCTAAAACCGTCACAAGAAAGTATACGGCGGTTGTCCACGGTATTATCCAGCATGATACAGGCACAATTGATGCACCAATTGGCAGAGACAAAAAAGACCGCCAAAGCATGACGGTCACAAAAGAAAATGCAAAACAGGCCGTCACTCACTTTGATGTGATTGAACGCTTTAAAGACTTCACGGTTGTCGAATGCCGTCTTGAAACAGGAAGAACACACCAAATTCGTGTTCATATGAAATATATCGGCTACCCTCTTGCAGGAGATCCGAAATATGGGCCGAGAAAAACAGTCGATTTTAATGGACAGCTGCTGCATGCAGGTGTTTTAGGATTCGATCATCCTAGAACAGGAGAATATATCGAGTTCACAGCACCAATTCCAGCTGATATGCGGGGCTTTATCGATTCATTAAGAAATAACGATTGACAGGCCGTTCTTTTTTTGAAATAATAAACGAAGAAATTGAGATTCTTTAAAACAGTCCAGAGAGGCTGAGAAGGATAACGGATCAATTTGTGCACGAGTATGCACAAATGAACGCCCCTCTCTGCCCTTTGCAGAAGGGGCTTTTTATTTGTCAAAAAGAGGTGTAAAAGATGGAACAAAAAGCAGTCATTCTTGATGAACAAGCGATCAGACGAGCGCTTACCCGAATTGCACATGAAATGATTGAGCGCAACAAAGGGATGAAGGATGTCATCCTTGCCGGGATCAAGACAAGAGGCATACATCTTGCAAAGCGCCTTGCAGAGCGCATCGAGCAAATTGAAGGAAATCCAGTCACTGTGGGTGAACTTGATATTACGCTATACCGTGATGACCTGACAAAAAAGACAGACAATCAAGACCCGCTTGTAAAGGGAGCAGACATCCCAGCTGACATTAATGACAAAACACTCATTGTCGTTGACGATGTCCTGTTTACAGGCAGAACCGTCAGAGCAGCTATGGATGCCCTTGTGGATGTAGGAAGACCATCTTCCATTCAGCTGGCTGTGCTCGTCGACCGGGGACACCGGGAGCTGCCAATTCGAGCGGATTATATCGGGAAAAACATTCCGACATCAAAAGCAGAGACCGTTATGGTTCAACTGAATGAAGTAGATCAAAACGACCTTGTCGCTATATACGAAAAATAACCTTTTTAAATGCATTCCAGAGAGTTTGCAAAGAGGGCAATAACAGAGACACCGAGCACACGGCTAACATGACGTGTCTGGTTTTTCTAGGCCTCTTTGCGCATACTCGCAAAGAGGCTTTTTTAATGAAAAAGGACACATCTAGGAGGAAAATCATGAGTCAGCAAAAAGCCAATTTAGGCATTCGAGATATCCCAAAACCATTCACATGGCTATCACTTAGCCTGCAGCATTTGTTTGCGATGTTTGGTGCAACCATTCTTGTACCAAAAATCATTGATATGAGTCCAGCCGTCGCGCTCATCTCAAGCGGTGTGGGAACGATTGTTTACTTAATCATCACAAGAGGACAAATTCCGGCGTATCTTGGATCGTCCTTTGCCTTCATCGCCCCCATACTGAATGTGAAAGCAACGGGCGGCCCTGGAGCCGCAATGGTTGGCGCCTTCATGGCGGGTGTTGCGTATGCGCTTATCGCCCTGTTCATTAAATGGCTCGGCACAGGCTGGCTGATGAAGCTTCTGCCGCCGGTTGTTGTAGGACCAGTCATTATGGTCATTGGACTTGGACTCGCTGGAACAGCAGTCAACATGGCGATGTATGTTGATCCGAATGCTACTGAGTTAGTTTACAGCCTCAAGCATTTAATGGTCGCTGGCTTCACACTGGCTGTCACGATTATCAGTATGATTTTCCTAAGAGGATTCCTTAGCTTAATCCCAGTATTAATCGGCATAATCAGCGGCTATCTCTTTGCCTTAACTCAAGGCATTGTGAACTTCCAGCCGGTCATTGACGCAAAATGGTTTGCCGTACCAGACTTCGTCGTACCATTTGTCGACTATACACCTGCTGTGACCTTAAGCATTCTCACAGTGATGGTGCCGGTTGCCTTTGTCACAATGTCTGAGCATATCGGCCATCAAGTGGTGTTAAGTAAGGTCGTAGGACAAGATTTTATTAAAAAACCAGGTCTTCACCGCTCCATTTTAGGAGACAGTGCGGCGACCATCTTCGCTTCACTTATTGGCGGACCACCAACAACAACTTATGGAGAGAACATTGGCGTACTTGCCATCACAAGAGTGTTCAGTATCTTCGTCATCGGCGGAGCAGCAGTGTTTGCGATCTGCTTCGGTTTTGTAGGAAAAATTTCAGCATTAATCAGTACAGTGCCGTCCGCGGTGATGGGAGGCGTTTCGTTCCTGCTCTTTGGAATCATTGCCTCAAGCGGCCTGAGAATCCTGATTGATCATAAAGTGAATTTTGAAGAAAAGCGTAATCTCATTATCGCATCAGTCATCCTAGTCATCGGAATTGGCGGGGCATTTATTGAGGTGAAACAAATCAATCTCACTCTATCTGGAATGGCACTTGCTGCGATTACGGGTGTCCTGTTAAACCTGATCCTGCCGCATCAAAAAGCGGAAGATGACGAGTCAAATGAATCAAATACAGAAAACCTTTTAAAAGAAGTCCAGTGAGGCTGACAAGGGTTCTAAATGGAGCAGAATGCACGAAAGTGCCGCTGCTTCTTTTGGAGAACCCTAAGCTGCCGAGGCTTAGGGTTTTTTTGAACCTGAAAGTGATGAAAAACTAGAGGGGGAAGAAAAAATGAATGATTTATCGACAATGAGCAGCTTGTCTAAAGAAGAGATTTTACAGCTGATTGAAGAAGCAGCGGCACTCAAAAAGGGGAAACAAGAACATGGACTAGCCGGAGAATTTGTGGCAAACCTCTTCTTTGAACCAAGCACAAGAACACGTTTTAGCTTTGAAGTAGCCGAGAAGAAACTAGGGATGAATGTCCTGAGCTTAGATGCGGCAAGCACCTCCGTTCAAAAGGGCGAAACACTTTACGATACGGTAAAAACACTGGAATCAATCGGAGTAAAGGCATGTGTGATCAGAGACAGCACCGATGAATATTATAACGAGCTGATCGGGAAGGTTGGAATTCCCATCATCAATGCAGGAGATGGCTGCGGACAGCATCCAACCCAATCACTGCTTGACCTCATGACCATATTTGAAGAGTTTGGCGGCTTTGAAGGCTTAACGATTTCGATTCATGGAGATATCAAACATAGCAGGGTAGCAAGGTCAAATGCTGAGGTTCTCTCAAGACTGGGAGCGACAGTCCTCTTTTCAGGACCTGCTTCCTTCCAGGATGAACAAAACCCTCACGGAACGTACGTCCAAGTAGATGAAGCCATCGCACAATCTGATGTGGTGATGCTGCTCAGAATCCAGCATGAGCGGCACGCTGAAAAAATGGGCAGTGATGATTACTTATCAACTTATGGATTAACAGTAGATAGAGCCAGCAAAATGAAAGAACGCGCGATTATTATGCATCCAGCACCAGTAAACAGAGGTGTTGAAATAGATGATTCATTAGTAGAGTCCAAGCAGTCAAGGATTTTCAAGCAAATGGAAAATGGTGTTTATATCCGAATGGCCGTATTAAAAAGAGCTTTTCAAAATAGCACACTACATCAAAAAGGGAGAGATTCTGTCTATGTCATATCTCATTAAAAACGGTTTTATCTTAACAAGCACAGGTGAAAGAGTGCAGCAGGATATTAGGGTAAAAGGAAAAGTGATTCAAGCGATGGGTCACCTAGAAAGAGAAGACGGAGAAGAGGTTATTGATGCAGCAGGGCTATTTGTGTCACCAGGCTTGATCGATCTGCATGTGCATTTAAGAGAGCCAGGCGGAGAGAAAAAGGAAACAATTGAAACAGGCTCTAAAGCAGCCGCAAGAGGTGGATATACGACCATTGCAGCGATGCCGAATACAAGACCGGTTCCAGATACAAAAGAGCAAATGGAATGGCTCATGAATCGAATCGAAGAAACCTCATCTGTTAGAGTACTGCCATACGCCTCCATCACAACGAGACAAATTGGGGAAGAGATGACGAATTTTGCAGCACTAAAAGAAGCAGGAGCCTTTGCTTTTACAGATGACGGTGTCGGTATCCAAACAGCAGGCATGATGTACGAAGCGATGAAACAGGCAGCAAGTCTTGATCAAGCGATTGTGGCGCACTGTGAAGATAACTCGCTCATTTACGGCGGGTGCGTTCATGAAGGAGAATTTTCAAAAGCAAATGGGTTAAACGGAATACCGTCAATCTGTGAATCGGTGCATATTGCAAGAGATGTTCTTTTAGCAGAAGCAGCGAACTGTCATTATCATGTATGTCATATCAGTACGAAAGAATCTGTGCGAGTCGTACGCGATGCAAAAAAAGCAGGCATCCGTGTGACGGCTGAGGTGTCACCGCATCACCTGCTGTTGTGTGATACGGACATTCCAGGTCTTGATACAAACTATAAAATGAACCCGCCGCTCAGAGGGAAAGAGGATCGCGAGGCATTGATCGAGGGACTGTTAGATGGAACGATTGATTTCATCGCAACAGACCATGCGCCGCATACAGAAGAAGAAAAGAACGAAACCATGCAGCGTGCCCCGTTTGGAATTGTGGGACTTGAAACAGCGTTCCCGCTTCTGTATACACGATTTGTCAAAACAGGCGAATGGACATTAAAAGAACTCGTTGATTATATGACAATCAAACCAGCAGAAGCCTTTTCCCTTCCATACGGAAAGCTTGAAGAAGGACACATAGCTGATATTACACTCATTGATTTAAACAAAGAAATGGCAATCGATAAAACAAGCTTCTTATCAAAAGGACAAAATACACCGTTTGACAAATTGACTGTATCAGGATGGCCAGTCATGACACTTGCATCTGGGAAAGTCGTTTATGAAGAGGGGAGACTAGTAAAATGAAGAGACGCTTAGTGCTAGAAAACGGAACAGTATTCGAAGGAACAGGCTTTGGCAGCTTAGAACCATCAGTCGGAGAAGTCGTCTTTAATACAGGGATGACGGGCTATCAAGAAATTTTATCTGATCCATCATACTGCGGACAAATTGTCACACTCACTTACCCGCTTATCGGCAACTACGGCATTAACCGTGACGATTTTGAATCGATCACACCGTTTGTGAAAGGGCTGATTGTGAAAGAGCTTTGTGAAAAGCCCTCAAACTGGCGCTCTTCATACTCACTCGATGAATATTTAAAAATGAAAAACATTCCGGGGCTGAGCGGAATCGATACACGGAAGCTGACTAGAATGATTCGAAGTGCAGGGACTTTAAGAGGGGCGTTTGCAGGACCTGATGAACAAGTGGAGGACGTTGTCCGCCGCCTTCAAACATTGCAGCTGCCAACTGATCAGGTGAGTCAAGTATCTGTGAAAAATGCGTACCCAAGCCCAGGCAGAGGAAAAAGAATTGTCCTTGTCGATTTCGGCATGAAGCACGGCATTTTGCGCGAGCTCAATAAACGTGATTGCGACGTCATTGTGGTGCCATACAACATCACTGCAGATGAAGTGCTGCAGCTAAAGCCTGATGGCATCATGCTTTCAAACGGACCTGGAGATCCTGTGGATGTACCGGAAGCCGTTGAGATGATTCAGCAATTGATTGGAAAGGTGCCGCTCTTTGGAATTTGCCTCGGACATCAATTATTTGCTCTAGCGTGCGGTGCAAGTACAGAAAAAATGAAATTTGGTCACAGAGGATCAAACCATCCGGTGAAAGAACTAGCAACTGGCAAGGTAACACTGACGTCTCAAAACCATGGCTACACGGTTAGCAGTATTAACGAAGACGTGCTCGAAGTCACACATATTGCCTTAAACGACAATACGATTGAAGGATTAAAACATAAAGAAGCACCAGCATTCACTGTTCAGTACCACCCAGAAGCATCACCGGGTCCAGAAGATGCAAACTACTTATTTGACCAGTTCATGGAAATGATTCATACGACTGAGAAAGAAGGGGAAGAAGTATGCCAAAACGCGTAGACATCAAAAAGATTTTAGTAATCGGATCAGGTCCTATCATCATCGGTCAGGCAGCGGAGTTTGACTATGCAGGCACACAGGCTTGCTTAGCACTAAAAGAAGAGGGCTATGAAGTCGTTCTTGTGAACTCTAACCCTGCGACCATCATGACAGATACAGAAATGGCCGACAAGGTATACATCGAACCACTGACACCAGAATTTTTAACACGAATCATTCGAAAAGAACGCCCTGATGCGATCTTGCCAACACTTGGCGGGCAAACTGGATTAAACCTTGCTGTTGAATTATCAGACCTTGGTGTATTAGCTGAATGCGGCGTTGAAGTACTCGGTACAAAGCTGTCAGCCATCCAAAAAGCAGAGGATAGAGATTTATTCCGTAATCTGATGAATGAACTAAATGAGCCTGTACCAGAAAGTGAAATCATTCATAACCTGGAAGAAGCAATGGCGTTTACGGATCAAATCGGTTTCCCTGTCATCGTCAGACCAGCCTATACATTAGGTGGAACGGGCGGCGGAATTTGTACAAACGAGCAAGAACTGAAGGAAATCGTTGAAAACGGCCTGAAGCTAAGCCCAGTTACACAATGCTTACTTGAAAAAAGCATTGCAGGCTTTAAAGAAATTGAATATGAAGTCATGCGAGACAGCGGTGACCATGCAATCGTTGTTTGTAACATGGAAAACTTTGACCCTGTCGGTATCCATACAGGTGACAGTATTGTTGTAGCACCAAGCCAAACGTTAAGTGATCGTGAATATCAGCTGCTTCGCAATGTGTCGCTTAAGCTGATCCGCGCACTTGGCATAGAAGGCGGCTGTAACGTTCAGCTGGCACTTGATCCAAACAGTTTTCAATACTATATCATCGAAGTAAACCCGCGTGTGAGCCGTTCCTCTGCGCTTGCGTCAAAAGCGACAGGCTATCCAATTGCCAAATTGGCAGCGAAAATTGCAGTCGGCTTAACGCTTGATGAAATGATGAACCCAGTCACAGGTAAAACCTATGCAGCCTTCGAGCCGGCACTTGACTATATCGTTTCAAAAATACCGCGCTGGCCATTCGATAAATTTGAATCTGCCAACAGACGTCTTGGTACGCAAATGAAGGCAACTGGTGAAGTCATGGCGATCGGCCGCACATTAGAAGAGTCTCTTCTAAAGGCTGTACGCTCACTTGAAGCCGATGTGCATCACATTGAATTAAAAGATGAAGCAGACATCACAAATGAAGTGCTTGAAAAACGGATTATCAAAGCGGGAGACGAACGATTATTTTATATCGCTGAGGCGCTTAGAAGAGGCTATACAGTCGAACAAATACACGAATTCTCAAAAATTGATTACTTCTTCCTTCATAAACTGGAAGGCATCATCGCCTTTGAGAAGACATTAAAAGAAAACAAAGGCAATACAGACGTATTAAAAGAAGCGAAAGAAAAAGGCTTCTCAGATATCTACATTAGCCGCGAGTGGAATATGAACGAAGCGGATGTCTACAAGCTCAGACAAGAAGCAGGCATTGTACCTGTATACAAAATGGTAGATACATGTGCGGCAGAATTTGAATCAGAGACACCTTATTTCTACAGCACGTATGAAGATGAAAATGAATCAGAACGTACAGACAAGAAAAGCGTTATCGTATTAGGTTCAGGTCCTATCCGAATTGGACAAGGGGTTGAATTTGATTATGCGACCGTTCACTCTGTGTGGGCAATTAAACAAGCAGGCTATGAAGCGATCATTATTAACAACAACCCTGAAACGGTCTCAACAGACTTTAGTATTTCAGATAAGCTCTACTTTGAACCACTCACTGTAGAAGACGTAATGCATATCATCGACCTTGAACAGCCTGAAGGAGTTGTCGTTCAGTTCGGCGGGCAAACGGCGATTAACTTAGCAGATGAATTATCAAATAGAGGGGTTAAAATTCTTGGAACTTCTCTAGAAGACCTAGACCGCGCAGAAAACCGGGACAAGTTTGAACAAACGTTAGAAACACTCGGCGTGCCGCAGCCTAAAGGGAAAACAGCAACGTCTGTGCCTGAAGCAGTAGCGATTGCCAATCAAATTGGCTACCCAGTCCTTGTCCGTCCTTCCTATGTATTAGGCGGCCGCGCGATGGAAATTGTGTATCAAGAAGCCGAGCTTCTTCACTACATGGAGAATGCGGTGAAGGTCAATCCGCAGCATCCAGTGTTAATTGACAAATATTTGACAGGAAAAGAAATTGAAGTAGATGCCGTGTCTGATGGCGAAACGGTCGTGATCCCAGGCATTATGGAACACATTGAAAGAGCCGGAGTTCACTCTGGTGACTCGATTGCAGTCTATCCGCCGCAAACATTGTCTGAGGACATCAAAGCGAAGATCGCAGAATACACGATCAAGCTTGCAAAAGGACTCAACATTATTGGGCTTTTGAACATCCAATTTGTCCTATCAAAAGGTGAAGTGTATGTACTTGAAGTGAACCCGCGATCAAGCCGGACGGTTCCTTTCTTAAGTAAAATTACAGGCATCCCGATGGCCAACCTTGCGACAAAAGTCATCTTAGGAGAGAAGCTCAAAAATTATGGCTATGAAGAAGGGCTTCACACAGAGCAAGAAGGAGTGTACGTTAAAGTCCCAGTCTTCTCTTTTGCTAAATTAAGAAGAGTCGATATTACACTCGGACCCGAAATGAAATCAACAGGTGAAGTCATGGGGAAAGATGTCACGATCGAAAAAGCCCTATATAAAGGATTGATTGCGTCAGGTATTCAAATTCCTAATGACGGAACAGTACTTCTGACAGTCGCTGATAAGGATAAAGAAGAAGGACTTGAGATCGCAAGAAGATTCCATTCAATCGGCTATCATATTTTAGCGACAGAAGGAACGGCGAATTATTTAAAACAAGCCTCCATTCCATCAAGTGTGGTCGGCAAAATCGGAGAGGAAGGCAAAAATCTTCTCGATGTCATCCGAAACGGGGAAGCACAATTTGTCATCAACACCTTAACAAAAGGAAAACAGCCGGCAAGAGACGGCTTTAGAATTAGACGTGAATCTGTTGAAAACGGAGTGGCCTGCTTAACGTCCCTAGATACAGCAGAAGCCATTTTAAGAGTGCTTGAGAGCATGACATTTAGAGCGGATGAAATGCCAGAAGTGAAAACGAATGCTGAGGTGACAGTAACGATATGAAAAAAGCATACTTGACGGTCGTCTCGAACCGAGAGATCGCTGATCATATTTACGAAATGACATTAAAAGGTGACCTTGTGGACTCCTTTCAAACGGCTGGACAATTTCTTCATCTAAAGGTCAGTGAATCCATGACACCGCTGCTGAGAAGACCGATCAGTATTGCCAACATTCATGCCGAGCAAAAAGAAGCAACCATCATTTACCGCGCAGAGGGAGAGGGCACAAAGCTCCTCTCCCAAAAGCGGGAGGGAGAATCAGTCGATGTATTAGGGCCGCTTGGAAACGGGTATGATCCTTCAGTCGTCCAGCCCGGAGAGACGGCATTACTAGTCGGTGGCGGAATTGGCGTACCGCCTCTATATGAACTGTCCAAGCGTTTAACGAAAAAAGGCGTCATCGTGAAGCATGTCCTCGGCTTTCAATCGAAAAAGGATGTATTTTACGAGGAGAAATTTCAAGCACTCGGTGATACGTTTATTGCAACGGTTGATGGCACATACGGTGCTAAAGGCTTTGTAACAGATGTGATAAAAGAGCAAAACCTAGGCTTTGATGTGCTACTTTCCTGCGGCCCAACACCTATGCTAAAAGCGCTGAAAGACACGTATCCTGATAAGCCCGTCTACATTTCGATGGAAGAACGAATGGGATGCGGGATTGGTGCGTGCTTTGCATGTGTCTGTCATACAGATCAGCTCGACAAACCTTACGTCAAAGTCTGTCTTGATGGACCTGTTTTTAAAGCAGAGGAGGTGGCATTGTCATGCTAAACGTTGAGTTACCGGGATTATCTTTAAAGAATCCAATCATCCCTGCATCAGGCTGCTTCGGGTTCGGGAGAGAATTTGCATCCTTATATGACCTATCATTGCTAGGCGGTATCATGATCAAAGCCACAACCCTTGAACCGAGATTTGGCAATCCGACACCAAGGGTAGCCGAAACAGGAGCTGGTATGCTTAATGCAATCGGCCTTCAAAATCCGGGTCTAAAAGGCGTGCTTGAAAATGAGCTGCCTTGGCTTGAACAATTTGATACACCTATTATTGCGAATGTTGCTGGCTCACAGGTTGATGATTATGTGGAAGTAGCCAAGCAAATCAGCCAAGCAAAAAATGTTCATGCCCTTGAACTGAATATTTCTTGCCCAAATGTGAAAACAGGCGGGATTGCCTTCGGTACAGATCCAAATATGGCGGCGTCATTGACAAAAGCGGTCAAGGAAGTCTCTTCTGTACCTGTCTATGTCAAGCTGTCACCTAACGTAGCCAATATTGTGGAGATTGCTCAAGCGATTGAAGCTGCTGGAGCGGATGGACTCACCATGATTAACACATTAATCGGTATGCGTTTAGATTTAAAAACTGGGAAACCCATCCTTGCCAATAAAACAGGTGGATTATCAGGACCAGCTGTCAAACCGGTCGCTGTGCGCATGGTACACGAGGTGAGTCAAGCGGTTTCTATTCCGATTATCGGGATGGGCGGAGTGCAAAGTGCTGAAGATGTACTTGAGTTTTTACTAGCAGGTGCAAGTGCAGTAGCTGTCGGCACAGCCAATTTTGTGAATCCGTTTATTTGCCCGGAAATTATTGAAGAGCTGCCAAAAGTGTTAGCAGCATATGGTTATTCATCTGTAGAGGAATGCATCGGAAGGAGCTGGAAACATGAAGCACTTGCCCATCATCGCGCTTGATTTTCCATCAGGGAAGAACGCGCTTGCCTTTTTAGACCCTTTTGAAGGGACACCATTATTTGTGAAGGTAGGCATGGAGCTGTTTTACCAAGAAGGACCTGCCATTCTTGATGCGCTGAAAGAAAAAAATTGCCGTATTTTTCTTGATCTGAAGCTTCATGATATTCCAACAACCGTGCAAAAAGCGATGAACCGGCTTGCTGCACTTGGTGTTGATTTGGTCAATGTGCATGCTGCTGGCGGGAAACGAATGATGCAGGCTGCGTTAGAGGGACTTGAAAGCGGAACCCCTGCCGGACAAAACCGCCCGGGCATCATTGCAGTGACCCAGCTGACTAGTACGTCAGAAGACATGATGAGAAATGAATTACTCATTGACCGTCCGCTGCAAGAGACTGTTATCCGGTACGGACAATTAGCATATGAAAGTGGGCTAGACGGGGTTGTTTGCTCTGTTCATGAATCTAAAGCACTTCATGAACATATTTCACCATCCTTTCTCACTGTAACGCCAGGAATTCGCTTACCGAATGATCAAACCGATGATCAGCAGCGCGTGGCGACACCTGCCTATGCAAAAGAGCAAGGTGTTTCACAAATCGTTGTCGGAAGATCAATCACAAAAGCTGATAAACCAATAGAAGCATATCATCAAATTTTGAAAGAGTGGGAGTGACTGCCAGATGAAATCAAAAATCGCGAAACATCTATTACAAATCAAAGCGGTCTCATTAAAACCAGACGAACCGTTTACATGGGCGAGCGGTATAAAATCACCGATCTATTGTGATAACCGCCTGACATTGTCATATCCAGAAGTGAGACACGACATTGCTGAAGGTCTAAAAGATTTGATTCTCACTCATTTCAAGGGAGCAGAGGTTGTCGCGGGTACTGCAACAGCAGGCATTCCTCATGCGGCATTAGCAGCAGACCGCTTGAACATCCCGATGTGTTATGTCAGAAGTAAGCCGAAAGCACATGGAAAAGGAAATCAAATTGAAGGGGCCGTATCAAAAGGCCAAAAGGTTGTCGTCGTAGAAGACCTTATTTCCACAGGAGGCAGTGTGCTTGAAGTGGTCGCTGCTCTTCAAGATGAGGGCTGCGAGGTACTAGGAGTTGCCGCGATCTTCACATACGGACTGCCAAAAGCAGCGGCAGCATTTCAAGAAAAAAATATTCCATATGTCACCCTAACAGACTATGACACATTGACAGACGTGGCACTTGAACTGAAAGCGATTGAGCCTGCTGCGATGAAAAAACTAAAACGCTGGAGACAAGATCCTTCCTCTGAATCTTGGATGGAAGAAACGGTCTGAAAAGTGAAAGCCCATCGTTAACAAAAACTGTGCCTGCCCGCACAGTTTTTTTTGTTTAGGTAAAAATAGTAAAATAGACTCAAATTTTAATAAAAACTAATCCTATCAATAAAGTCGGGTTGACTTTTGTTTGAATTGTGTTAATATTTAAGACAAATTGAAACTCTTATCCAGAGAGGTGGAGGGACTGGCCCGATGAAACCCGGCAACCTGCGATTTGCAAGGTGCTACTTCCTGCAAAATGATTCTATTTTGAAAGATAAGGAAATCGTGAGCTTCCTCATCTTTCTTTCGGACTGAAAGAAAGTTTTTTTATTTTAACGGTGAGGAGGAAGAGGAGATGGAAGTGAAACAAAATCAGGATGAGGACTTAGTAAAGCATATGCAAGAACTGATTGGGGATATGAAATTCGGTTCAATTACGTTAATTGTTCAGGACGGTCAAGTGATTCAAGTGGAAAAGAACGAAAAAATTAGATTGAAGTAGTGCGGAAAAAAGCAATATGAGCTGTACTCCGGAAGGGGAGAAATCATGTTAACTTATGAAAATTGGCAAGAGCCGTCCATTACATTTCAAGAAGATGATTTGTATAAAGGAGCCCTGTCTGTACTGAAATGGGCGTACGGTCATTATGGTGACCAGCTCGTATATGCGTGCAGCTTTGGGATTGAGGGCATCGTTCTAATTGATCTGATTGCAAAAGTAAAAAAAGATGCGAAAATTGTCTTTTTAGATACAGGTCTGCATTTTAAAGAAACATACGACACAATTGATGCAGTAAAGGAAAGATACCCGGGTTTAGACATTGAACTGAAAACGCCTGAGCTGACGGTTGAACAGCAAAATGAGCAGCACGGTGATCAATTATGGAAAACAAATCCTCAAAGCTGCTGCCATATGCGTAAGGTCATTCCTTTGCAAGAAGCCCTATCTGGTTATCCAGCATGGCTTTCCGGTTTAAGAAGAGAGCAGTCACCAAAACGAGCAGGGACGAATTTCTTAAATAAGGATGAAAAATTCAAATCAGTGAAAGTATGTCCGCTTATCCATTGGACGTGGAAGGACATATGGAGATATGCATCTAGAGAGGAACTTACTTATAATCCGCTGCACGACCAAGGATATCCAAGTATCGGCTGTGCACCGTGTACACAACCAGCATTTACTGCAGATGATCTGCGTTCTGGCAGATGGTCAGGCACAGCAAAGACAGAGTGCGGATTACATGAGTAAGGGAGCATAATGTATGGAAATCGCCGCAATTTTATTTAGTCTATTCTTTGCTTTAAACATAGGCGCAAGCGGAGCAGCTGCTTCTATGGGCATTGCGTACGGGTCAGGTGCGATTCAAAAGCCCATTTATGCGCTCAGCGTTTGTGCAATTGGGATTTTAGCAGGTTCAGTGATTGGCGGCGGTGAGGTCGTCAAAACGATCAGCTCTGGTATTATGCCAGAATCAGTCATTACACTTGAAATCGTTTGTATTATCATTGGTTCTGCTGCACTATCACTTTTCATAGCGAATCTGATGGCGATCCCTTTATCAACAAGTGAGGTCACAGTAGGGGCTGTGGTTGGTGTGGCCGTCGCGTATAAAGTATTGTTTGTGAAATCCATTTTAGTGATTGTGGCATTTTGGGTGATCATCCCGATTTTCGCCTTTCTTTTTACCTTTGCTGTCGTCAAAATCATCAGAATGTTCCCTAAACGAAAGCTGTCTAAAAAAGGCACAGCTATTTTATCTGTCGTGTTAATCCTCAGCGGATTTCTAGAGGCGTTTTCAGCCGGCATGAACAATGTCGCAAATGCGGTCGGCCCGCTTGTCGCTTCAGGCGTTTTGTCAGTCGGGCAAGGAACTCTTTACGGCGGGATCTTTGTTGCACTTGGTGCGCTTTTGCTTGGGAGAAGGGTACTAGAAACAAACGGAAAGAAAATCACCCGCTATCAAACAGGCGAAGGGATTTTACTTTCGAGTACCGGTGCTGGGCTTGTCATCGTCAGCTCTATTTTTGGGCTGCCTGTTCCGCTTACGCAAATCACCTCCTCGTCTATTATCGGGCTTGGAATGGCAAAAGGCGGGCCAAACATTTTTCACAAACATGTTGTGAAAAAAATGCTGAAAGTGTGGGTGGTGTCACCCTTCTTATCACTCAGCCTATCGTATTTGCTGGTGAGCCTTTTCTTAAAAGGAGACTATTACTCTATCTTTATCATGATGAGTGTACTGCTTGCCTCACTTGGTGCGCTGAGTCTGATGAAGGCAGTCAAAAATGAGAGCAGCTCTATTCATGAACAGGGCGGCGGGATTTAATCACAAATCCGACTATTAACATCTAATAAATATGAACATTGAGAGGAAGATGAACAAATGAGTTTAACACCACATGGTGGCGTATTAATTAATCGAGTAAATGAAGAATATGATCTCAGCACAGCTGCAAAGGAAATTGAACTAGATGCGATCTCCTTTGCAGACCTTGAACTCATTGCAATTGGCGGATATAGTCCAATTGAAGGGTTTTTAACAAAAGCTGATTATGAAGCAGTTGTGAGCAGTATGCGACTAGCAAGTGGTGTCGTTTGGTCTCTTCCTATTACACTGCCAGTGACAAAAGAAAAGGCGGCGGAAATCCATCAAGGCGATATCGTACGCTTATCCTATAATGGAACTGTATATGGGGTCATTGAAGTAGAGGATCAATATACACCAGATAAGGAAAAAGAAGCGGTAAATATCTATAAAACTGATGACCGCAATCATCCAGGCGTGAAAAAATTATTTGAACGCGGCGATACTTACATTGGCGGGAAAATTACACTGACGAAACGCAGTGAAAAACCATTCCCTCAATTTACGTATGAGCCAGAAGAAACAAGACGTCATTTTAAAGAAAACGGCTGGAAAACCATTGTTGGTTTCCAAACGAGAAACCCGGTTCATCGTGCGCATGAATATATTCAAAAAACAGCATTAGAAACGGTCGATGGTTTATTTTTAAATCCGCTTGTCGGTGAAACAAAATCTGACGATATCCCGGCAGATGTGAGAATGAAAAGCTATCAAGTGTTATTGAATGGTTATTATCCAAAAGACCGCGTCTTTTTAGGTGTTTTTCCTGCTGCAATGCGTTATGCTGGACCAAAGGAAGCGATATTTCACGCGCTTGTTCGTAAAAATTATGGCTGTACCCATTTTATTGTCGGAAGAGATCATGCAGGTGTTGGTGACTATTACGGCACATACGAGGCGCAGGAACTATTTGATCAATTTACAAGCGAAGAAATCGGCATTACTCCATTAAAATTTGAACACAGCTTCTACTGTAATACATGTGAAGCGATGGCCACACCAAAAACGTGTCCTCACGACAAAAGCGAGCATGTCATTCTTTCAGGTACAAAGGTTCGAACGATGCTGAGAAACGGTGAATTACCACCAAGCACGTTCAGCCGAAAAGAAGTCATTGAAACATTAATCGAAGGATTAAAAACGACGGTATCTTAAAGGGAGGGTATGACATGAGCAACGAACATATCGTGTGGCATGATGCATCTATTACAAAAAAAGAATATCAACAGAAAAACAAGCATAAAAGCGGCATTATCTGGCTTACAGGTTTAAGCGGATCGGGTAAATCAACGATCGCAAATGCAGCTGCAAGAGAGCTGTTTGAACAAGGCTACCAAGTCACAGTTCTTGACGGAGATAATGTGCGTCACGGACTCAATAAAGATCTAGGGTTTTCAGATGACGACAGAAAAGAAAACATCCGCCGAATCGGAGAAGTGGCAAAATTATTTGTGGAACAAGGTACGATTGTCATCACTGCTTTTATTTCTCCATTTCAAGAAGACCGCCACATTGTCAGACAGTTAGTCGAAGATGGGGAATTTCACGAAGTGTTTGTCAAATGTGATCTGAACGTGTGTGAAGAGCGTGATCCAAAAGGGTTATATAAAAAAGCGAGAAACGGCGAAATTCCATTTTTCACTGGAATCGATTCACCATATGAAGAGCCAGCTGAGCCTGAGCTCGTCTTAGATACAGGGGAATTATCCCGTGAGGAATCCAAACAGCGTCTTGTTGATTATGTAAAAGCAACAACGAAATAATCGCCTGATGGCAGGGGGAGAAAAGCAAGATGGGGAAAGTATACATTGTGGGTGCTGGACCCGGAGACCCAGATTTAATCACATTAAAGGCCCATAAGGCGATACAGCAGGCAGATGTCATCTTATATGATCGTCTTGTCAATCAAGACATTCTCGCCCACGCCAAACCAGAGGCGGAATTGATTTATTGCGGAAAGCTGCCAAATCATCATACAATGAGACAGGAAGCCATCAATGAAGCGCTTGTGGCTCATGCAAAAGAAGGGAACGTTGTCGTTCGGCTGAAAGGCGGCGACCCCTTTGTCTTTGGCCGCGGCGGTGAAGAAATCGAATGCTTAGCTGAGCACGGAATTCCGTATGAGGTTGTCCCAGGAATTACTTCTGGTATTGCAGCGGCTGCTTATGCGGGCATCCCTGTGACACACCGTGAATTCAGCTCAAATGTTGCTTTTGTCACGGGTCACTATCAAAAGGATGAACATTTTGAAGAAAAGTGGGAGGCGCTGGCTACAGGGATTGATACTCTTGTGATTTACATGGGTGTCAAAAACGTGGAAAGAGTGCAGCGCCTGCTTTTAAAAAATGGACGGGATCCAGAAACACCCGCTGCATTTATACACTGGGGAACCACGACGAGGCAAAAGACAACTTGCTGCACTGTGGCGACACTGTCTGAAACCGTTGAAAAAGAAGGGATCGAGCATCCAAGTTTAATTGTTGTTGGAGATGTCGTTCATTTTCATCAAAAACTGAACTGGTTTGAACCCGCATTAATCGAGAAATGAGAATGATAGAGAAAAGACACGTACGTACATACATCGTGTCTTTTCGTCTGATGAAATAAGTGAGAGGGAGGAGCCGCATGAAACAAGCTGTCCTTTATGTTGGGCATGGAAGCCGAGTAAAAGAGGCGCAAGATAAGGCCATTTCTTTTATGAAAAGCTGTATGCCGTTAGTGAAAGCAGATATACAAGAAATTTGTTTTTTAGAGCTGACGGACCCTTCTATAGAAGAAGGATTTGAGGCCTGTGTGAAAAAAGGAGCGACACACATTGCCATCGTCCCGCTTCTCCTTTTAACTGCCATGCATGCCAAATCGGATATACCGGTCGAAATTGAGAAAGTGCGCGCGCGATTTCCGCAAGTGAAGGTCACATATGGAAAGCCAATCGGGGTGAATCAAGAAGTAACAAAAGCGGTTGCCGCAAGAATTGAAGAAGCAGGATATCAAGGCGAGCGGGCGCGGATTCTTTTAATTGGCCGCGGGAGCTCTGATCCGGATGTGAAGCGAGATGTGTTTGGCATTGCAGACGATGTCCGAAGTCTGCTTCCACATGCAGAGGTTTTTCCGTGTTTTATTACAGCATGTGTGCCCAATTATCGAGATGTTCTCGCGCAGTTATCAGCAGATGACGATGAGCCTGTCTATATCGTTCCTTACTTGCTGTTTACCGGAATTTTAATGAAAGAAATTGAAAGTGAAGCCGCTCAGGCGAGAAAGCGGCTGAAAGATGTCCGGGTATGCCGGTATATTGGCTTTCATCCGCATGTTAAAGCAGCTTATATTGAACGCGTGCAAGAAACCATGTTAAACAAAGACGATGCGTTTCGTTTCCGAGGAGAAAGCCATGCTTCCAGTCCATCTTGATTTAACCAATAAACAAGTGGTCATTGCCGGCGGCGGATCTGTGGCGTTAAGAAGAGCAAAGGCGCTGTGCACGGAGCCTTGCTATATAACCGTTGTCAGTCCTAATCTTTCTGAAGAGATGGCACACTTCATTGATACATACCAATTGAATTGGAAGGAAAAGAAGGTAGACGCTGAAGATTTGAAGGATGCATTTTTCATTGTAGCTGCGACAAATGACCCTTCGGTAAATGAATGGATTGCACAAACAGCACAGCCTCACCAGCTTGTGAATTGTGTGAGCCAATCAGAGCTAGGCAATGTGATGGTGCCGAAGGTTGTCAAAGCAGGAAAAGTGACGATTTCAGTCTCTACAAGCGGTGCAAGCCCCGCCCGGACAAAACAGCTGGCGGCGGCAATTGAATCCTTGCTTGAACAAGAGGATATTGACGCACTTGATGCCCTTTACATCGAAAGAAAAAAACGACAAAGAAAAAACCGATAAATCCTCATGTCAGGATTTTATCGGCTTTTCTTATTTATTTTCTCAGCTTGAGCACAAGATCCTCGTCAGGCGTGACAAATAATGTTTGCTGCTGATCATACGTAACAAAGCCAGGCTTTGCTCCGTTCGGTTTTTTCACATGCCGGATTTTTGTATAGTCGACAGGAACGGAGCTGGACTCTTTTGCTTTCGAAAAGTAGGCGGCAATTTGAGCCGCTTCAAGCAGCGTTTGTTCATCAGGTGCTTGGTGACGAATGACGACGTGTGATCCAGGAATATCCTTTGTATGCAGCCAAATATCATCACGAGCAGCTGCCTTTGTAGTCAAATGCTCGTTTTGTTTGTTATTTTTTCCAACTAAAATCGGAATACCTTGGGACGATTCATACGTTTCGAGCTGAATGGCCGCCGGTTTTTTCTTTTTGGCGTGACGCTTTTGTTTGGCGCGCAAATATTTTCCTTCAACAAGCTCTTCTCTCATTTCCTCTAAATCCTTCGGAGAAGCAGAGGACAGCTGCTGAATCAGCTCTTCAAAATAAGTAATTTCTTCATGAGTTCGCTCAATTTGTTCATTTACAGCTTCTACAGCATTTTTTGCCTTTTGATATTTTGTAAAATATGCCTGTGCATTTTCAGAAGGGGTTTTGTTTGTTTTAAGCGGGATTGTAATTTCTCCGCCGTCTTCATCGTAATAATTGATGACAGTCGCTTCTTTATCCCCTTTTTTGATCGCATATAAATTGGCTGTTAACAATTCGCCATAGAGCTGATACTTGTGTGCATCCTGAGATTCTTCAAGGGTTCTTTTTAGCTTTTTTAGCTTGTTTTCATTTTTCTTTTTTTCATTGACGACAAACCGTTCAAGGTCAGCCGCCTGCTGTTTGACTCTGTCTCTCTCAGCTTTTCCAAAATAAAAGCGGTCAAGCAGCTGGCTGAGTGAGTTGAATGTCTTCATCTCGCCTTGGACATGCTGAAGCTCTAATAAATAGAAATACTCTTTCCCGTCTTTTCTTGTAAGCTGCGGCGTAAAAGAATGCATGCGAATGAGCTGGAACATGTCGAGCAGTGTATTGGGAATCGTTTCTTGATTGGCAAGACCGGCCCGGTGTACTGCTTCCTTTGCAAAAAGCGGGGAAACCCCAGAGAAGGTATCGACAATTTGATTGGCGATCTTTCCTTCTTGAAAGCGTAAATGCTTCAAAATATCATCCTTTGTCACGTCAAAAGGATTCAATTTTTGCTGCGCAGGTGGCAGTAGGTATTCATAACCAGGGAGCACCGTTCGATAGCTGTTTACAGATGGAGAAAGGTGTTTCAGACCATCAATGATCTGCTGCGTTCCATCCTCTACAAGAATGAAGTTGCTATGACGTCCCATGATTTCAATGTAAAGCTTACGCGTCTGCTCATCGCCGATTTCGTTTCGGCTTCGCACGTGAAGCACAATGACCCTATCAAATCCAATCTGTTCAAAACGTTCAATGAAGCCGCCCTCAAGATGCTTTCTGAGTAGCATACAAAACATTGGCGGCTCACTTGGATTGTCGTATTGATGCTCGGTGAGCTGCACTCTTGCATAGCTCGGATGAGCCGATAAAAGGAGCTTATGATTTTTCCCGTTTGCTCGAATATGAAAAATCAGCTCGTGCTTATATGGCTGATGGATTTTTGAAATCCTTCCGCCAGTTAATGCTTTTTGCAATTCATTAGTCATACCATATGTAAAAATGCCGTCAAATGACATGTTGGATACACCCTCTTCTTTCACACAAATCTACTGAAAGAACCTTCCGTTTTCTCGTTCTTTAGGCAGTCTTATTATTATAGCATGATTTAGGACGAGTCTGAATAAACTGGCTTATAGAACACTGCATATGAGAGAGAACAAAAGAGGAGTGGACGAGGTCAAATGAATTGGCATGAACTGAACCAAACCGATTTATTAAAAACAATGAATACATCGATAGGTGACGGACTGTCAGAAAAAGATGTACAAAAGCGGCTTGAAAAACACGGGCCAAATGAATTGCAGGAAGGAAAAAAGGCGTCGGCTCTGATCATTTTTTTAGCACAGTTTAAAGATTTCATGGTGTTAATCTTGCTTGCTGCAACAATCATTTCTGCCTTTTTAGGAGAATACATTGATGCTGTTGCGATTGTGGCCATTGTTTTGATTAATGGTGTACTCGGCTTTTATCAAGAACGCCGGGCGGAAAAATCCCTTCAAGCGTTAAAGGAATTATCAACTCCGCACGTGTATGCAAGGAGAAATAATGAATGGGTCAAGATCCCGTCTAAACATCTCGTGCCAGGGGATATTGTGAAATTTTCAAGCGGAGACCGGATTGGGGCAGATATTAGATTACTAGATACAAAGAGCTTAGAAATTGAGGAGTCCGCCCTCACTGGTGAGTCTATCCCAGCAGTCAAACACGCAAGTCCACTTTCAAGCGGCCATGTTTCGCTCGGGGATTTGACGAACATGGCCTTTATGGGGACGCTTGTTACTAGAGGCAGCGGCGTAGGGGTTGTCATTGGTACAGGAATGAATACAGCGATGGGACAAATTGCCGGCATGCTGGATGCAGCAGGTAATATGGAAACGCCGCTGCAAAGGCGTCTCGAGCAGCTTGGAAAAATTCTGATTGTGGCTGCTTTATTTTTAACGGTGCTCGTTGTTGTTCTTGGTGTAGTGCAAGGACATGAATTGTATCATATGTTCCTAGCGGGTGTATCTCTTGCTGTGGCGGCGATTCCAGAAGGACTGCCGGCGATCGTCACTGTCGCCCTTTCCCTAGGGGTACAGCGGATGATCAAACAAAAATCGATTGTCAGAAAGCTCCCGGCAGTGGAAACACTCGGCTGCGCGTCAATCATTTGCTCTGATAAAACAGGAACCATGACGCAAAATAAAATGACTGTGACCCATGTGTGGGCAGAGGGAAAAACGTGGAATATTTCTGGCACAGGCTACGAGCCATCCGGTGACTTTACCTTAAACGGGGAAATCGTCCATGCCGACAAGCATCCAAGCCTGCAAAAGGTGTTATTATACGGGGCGCTTTGTAATACATCGACTATCGTTGAAAAAGACGGGGAGATGAGGCTGGATGGGGATCCGACAGAGGGAGCGCTCCTTACCGCAGCACGTAAAGCGGGTTTTACAGAGCAATTCATTGAAGCTGGATTTCATGTTATTGAGGAGTTTCCTTTTGACTCAGAAAGAAAGATGATGTCAGTCGTCGTTGAAACAAATCAAAAAGAGCGGTATGTCATTGCAAAAGGTGCGCCGGATGTACTAATGAACCGTTCAAGTCATATCATGCACGGCGGACGCACAGCTTCTTTTTCAGCCACTCACAGGCAAGAAACAGAAGCTGCGATTCAAGGTTTAGCAAGACAGGCGCTTAGAACCATTGCTATTGCGTATAAAAAAGTCGGTTTGACAGAGAAAATCACCTCTGTCCAGCAGGCTGAAGCTGATTTAACATTTATCGGATTAGAGGGCATGATCGATCCACCGCGTCCTGAAGTCAGACGAGCGATTAAAGAGTGCCGGGATGCTGGCATTAAAACGGTCATGATTACAGGGGATCACGTGGAAACGGCCAAAGCGATCGCAAAAGATTTAAGCCTTTTACCGAAGCAAGGACAGGTGCTCGACGGAAAAGCACTTGATCAAATGAGCGACAAAGAGCTTGAGCAAACGGCTGAAAATGTATATGTCTTTGCCCGGGTTTCTCCTGAGCATAAGCTGAGAATTGTCAAAGCCTATCAAAAAAATGGTCATGTTGTAGCGATGACAGGTGACGGGGTCAATGATGCGCCTGCCATTAAACAAGCAGATATCGGCATCTCCATGGGCATCACTGGTACAGACGTAGCCAAAGAAGCGTCTTCTCTTATTTTACTTGACGACAACTTTGCGACCATTAAATCCGCCATTAAAGAAGGCCGGAATATTTATGAAAACATTCGTAAATTTGTCCGCTATTTGCTGGCATCAAATGTCGGAGAAATTTTGGTCATGCTGTTTGCGATGCTCCTCGCGCTTCCGCTTCCGCTCGTTCCTATACAAATCTTATGGGTAAACCTTGTCACAGATGGTCTACCGGCTATGGCACTTGGCATGGATAAGCCAGAAGGCGATGTCATGAAGAGAAAGCCGCGGAATGTGAAAGAGGGCATTTTTGCAAGGGGGCTTGGCTGGAAGGTCATCTCAAGAGGATTCCTCATCGGGCTTGCGACCCTTTTGGCATTTATATTTGTGTATCACCGCGACCCGAATAACCTGCAATATGCACAGACTGTCGCATTTAGTACGCTTGTTTTGGCGCAGCTCATTCATGTATTTGACTGCCGCAGTGAACGGTCCATTTTTGAACGTAATCCATTTGGGAACCTCTATTTGATCGGTGCGGTTTTGTCATCACTTTTACTCATGCTTGTGGTCATTTATTACCCGCCGCTTCAGCCAATTTTCAAAACGGTCGCGATTGCACCAATTGATTGGCTGCTGATCATCGGGATGTCTGCACTGCCAACTTTTTTACTGGCAGGATCACTTTTGACAAGAAAAAAATAATTCATTATGGTATAATTTTGAGGTAATAGTGTCTGCTATTACCTTTTTCATTTTATTAATATGAAAGAATTGGGTGTTTTAACATGATACGCAGTATGACGGGATTCGGCCAAGCGAGTAAAACGGATGGAGAACTGACAGTGTCAGTTGAGCTAAAATCGGTCAATCACCGTTTTAAAGAGGTTCATGCCCGTTTGCCGAGGCCGCTTTTATATTTCGAAGATACATTAAAAAAGATCATTCTTCGTCACGTGCAGCGCGGTAGAATTGAGCTGTTTGTCACGATTGAAGGCGGTAAACTAGCAAGCCGGTCCTTACAGATCGACTGGCCGCTGCTTGATGAATACATGAAAGCCGCAAAAGACCTCGAGGAACGCTATCACATTTCAGGCATTCAGCATGCACATGACTTATTGGGGCTTGAGCTTGCCGTTCAGGTGGAAGAGTCAGCCAGCCGAAATGAACAGCTAGAGCAGCTGCTGATGGAAGCTTGCGAGGATGCTGTCAAGGAGCTTTGCTTCATGAGAGAGCAAGAGGGAGCATCACTTCAAAAAGACTGTGAACTAAGGCTTTCTGAACTAGAGGCCTATACAGAAGAAATCAAAGTCTTTGCACCAGAGGTTGTGAGTCAGTACAAAGAACGATTGAATCAGCGATTGCAAGAATGGATCGGTGAGGCGCTTGACGAGAGCAGACTGACAACAGAGGCTGCCATCTTTGCTGACCGCTGCGACATTACAGAAGAGATGACGAGATTAAAAAGTCACTTTCAGCAATTTCAGCAAATCTTGCTTCAAGGCGGTGCTGCCGGCCGAAAACTTGACTTCCTTGTACAGGAGCTCAACCGTGAAGTGAACACCATTGGATCAAAAGCGAACCATCACCATTTAACAAAGCTGGTGGTTGAAATGAAAAGTGCTATTGAAAAAATAAAAGAACAAGTGCAAAATATAGAATAGTCATTGTGTATGCTGTTTACAGTGCGTCTCTTTCGGCGAGACTAGAGACGTTTATATTACAGGGGGACGAAAGAAGATGACCATAAAGTTGATCAATATCGGATTTGGAAACATCATTTCAGCGAATCGGATGATTTCGATCGTCAGTCCGGAATCAGCACCGATTAAACGAATGATACAAGACGCAAGAGATCGAGGCATGCTCATAGATGCTACATACGGAAGAAGAACCCGTGCTGTTGTCATTATGGACAGTGACCATGTCATCTTATCTGCCGTTCAGCCTGAGACTGTCGAGCACAAGAGGT